>JBIPMC010000136.1:0-5601 GCA_044369345.1 Terrimicrobiaceae bacterium | reverse complement strand
ATTTGGTCGGTCGTCGGCACCGTATCGGTGTCGAAGATCACATTCAGGCTCATGATCCCCGAGTTGGCATTGATGGAATACATGTATTCCATTCCCTCGACACCGCTCATTTGCTGTTCGATCGGGGTGGCGACGGATTGCTCGACCGTAAGCGCGTCGGCACCAACATAGGTGGTGGAGACCTGAATTTGTGGGGGGACGATGTTAGGAAACTGCGCGACTGGCAGACCGGCCATGGAAACCAGACCGACAATAACGGTGATGATCGCAATAACCATCGCCACGATCGGCCGGCGGATGAAGAAATTCGACATGGTTGGCTGTCCTTACTGGGCGGCGTTGGTCGACGGCGATGGCTCGGGAGTGGCTTGAGGGGCGGGTCGATTCGGAAGCTCCGGCGGCGGCGGGGCCGTCCATTCGGAGACATTGACCTTCATGCCCGGGCGGGCTTTTTCCACACCCTCGACGATCACTTTTTCACCCTCGGTCACGGCACCGGTCACCACCTGCCAGGGGCCGAGGATTGGGCCGAGTTTCACGGGCACGGACTTCACCGTGCCGTCGTCTTGAACGGAGGAAACGAAAAAGGTTCCCTGCATTTCGACGGCGGCTTTTTGGGGAATGAGCAGCGCGCCATCAATCAGTTGAACAGGGCCGGAAACGGTCGCGAAGAGACCCGGGCGAAGGATATTTGTGGGATTCGGAAAGAGCGCCGTGACCTGGATCGCACCTGTGGAGGTGTTGATCTGGCGGTTGACGAAATCGTATTTACCGAGTTCGGGGTAAATCGAGCCGTCGGCGAGTTTGAGCGAAAGCCGAGCGCGGCGTTCCTCTTTCGGCGTGGCGTCGAGGCGTTGGATGAGCGTGGCGAGTTGGAGGTATTCGGCTTCGGTGATGAAGAAGTTCATCTTCATCGGATCGATCTGCGAGGTTTGCGTCAAAATCGTGACGCGTCCCCCAGGCCCGACGAGGTCGCCAACCTGCGCCTGGGCAACACCCGTGACGCCATCGAACGGCGCGGTGATTGTGCAATAGCCCAGATTAACCTGGGCCGATTGAACGGCGGCTTGTGCGGCGGCGACATTCGCAATCGCAGCTTGCGTATCTTGATAAGAGGTCTGGTATTCCTGCTCGCTGATAACCTTGGTTTGATAAAGCTGAGTCTGCTTTTGAAGAGTGAGTTGTTGGAGCTGGGCCTTAGCAACGGCGCTGGAGTATTCGGCTTGAGCTTGAGCCAGCGCCGCTTCAAACGGACGCGGGTCGATTGTGAAAAGCGTGTCGCCCTTTTTGACCATCGCCCCCTCCTTGTAGTTTTGAGTCAGGAGGTAACCGGTGACTTGAGCCTGGATGTTCGCATTCTGGAAACCATCGAGAAGACCAACCCAGGTTCGGGAGGCGACGACATCCATTTTGAGGACAGGCGTGACTTGGACATTCGGTGTCGGAGGCACCGGGCGGGCCGGCTTTTTACAACCTGGAAAAACAGCGGCAATCAACACGGCCGCGGCAACAAGGAAACGAGGGTGCATCACGATCTGCCTTATCGGGCACGAAGTGGCACGGCTAGGTTTTTTTATTCCAAATTTTCTGTTTTTCGCCTTGTTCGGGGAAAGACTTCGCGGGAATGATTGAAGGTAATGACCCAGAAGACCCCCACCGAAAAAGGATATCGGATGCCCGCCGAGTGGGAGCTACATGAAGCGACTTGGATTTCGTGGCCACAGCCAGGTTGCAACAGCTTCCCAAGTGCCTATGACAGGGTGATTCCGACCTTTGTCGCGATGGCTTGCGCGCTCGCAGAGTCGGAAATCGTTCGCATCAATGTGAAGAATGCGGAGCAGGAAAAAACGGTTCGGCGGCTCCTGAAAAATTGCCCGCCGGATCGATTGGAGTTTTTTCATATCCCAACCGACGAGCCTTGGTGCCGGGATCACGGGCCAATATTTGTGGTTCGGGAAAAGGAGCCACAAGTTGCCGCCCTGAATTTCGGTTTCAACGCATGGGGCCTCAAACTCTCGCCTTTCGACGAGGACAACGCCGTGCCGACGGCGGTGGCGGAGGCGTTGGGCATCCCGGTTTTCGACCAATCACACTTCATTCTCGAGGGCGGCTCGATCGATGTGAATGGCGAAGGCACAGTGCTCACCACCGAAAGTTGCCTTCTCAATGCAAATCGCAATCCTTCGCGGGACCGCGCAGCGATTGAAAAAAAACTCCGCGATATGCTGGGTGTGACGACTGTTCTCTGGCTCGGGGACGGCATCGAAGGCGATGACACCGACGGGCATGTGGATGATATTACCCGCTTCATCGGCCCCAGCACGGTGGTTACGGCGGTGGAGGACGATGAGAGCGATCCGAATTTTGAACCCTTGCAGCGCAATCTCGACCGCCTCCATGTGATGAGGCTCCCGAGCGGCGAACCACTCCATGTGCTCACCATCCCGATGCCGCCGCGCATCGAACGCGAGGGGCAACGCCTCCCCGCGAGCTATGCAAATTTCTACATTGCGAACACCCTCGTGCTCCTGCCGGTGTATGGTGGGCAAAACGACGCCTGGGCGGTGTCCGCGTTGCATGAAGCATTTCCCACACGCCGGATAGTTCCGATCGATTGCCGTGAGTTGATTTGGGGACTGGGCGCTTTCCATTGCCTCACCCAACAGCAACCCGCTCAGCTGTCCTGAGGCAGGTTAACTTTTCCTTTTCCTCCGCTTCGGCTCCGGCGTTTTGGGCACTTCCGGCAAGGGGCGCGACGGCGTGCCGTATTTGTCACCGTAGATGAAAACGGGCGTGCCGCTGGGTAGCATCTTATAGAGGGATTTCGCAGATCGCGAGGGCAGACGGATGCAGCCATGCGAGGCGGGGCGGTTCGGAACATGGCCCTGATGAAAACCAATCGCCGAGGCTTTGCCATCGAGCGTGTGGAACCGCATGAAATGCGGCATCGGCGCACCGAGGAAAACCATGCCCTCGGGCACGGGCGTGTTGCGCGTGTCGATCTCCCCAGTCAAATCCTCACCGGTTTCGCTGTTGCGGAGCTTGCCATAGAGATTCGATGCGTGCTTCGGATTTTTTTGGCCTATTTTATAGTCGCCCGTGGAAGTGCGGAAGTTGGCTTTCCCGCTTGCGATGCGGGTGGCTGCGACAAGACCAGCCTGCGAATAAATGTAGGCACGCTGGCGGTCGAGATCGATAATCACGCCAGATCTGGCGGAATCCAGCGGCGCGGCGGCGAGTTCCTCGTTGAAAACCGCGAGGGAATTCGGCGAATCAGCGATAGCTTGATCGATCAACGCGAGATCGGCTGCTTTCATGGCGGCAGGGACATCCGGGATCACAGGCTTTCGCAGCGTTTGGCAAGCTGTGAGCGACAATGCCAAAAGAAGCGCGGTTGCGGCGGGCAGGGGCGGGAATTTTCGGGGATTCATCGAATCAATGCGGTGGCTCTTGGCTACGGGGAAACATTTCCTCGATCAAGCCAGAGTATCGTTCGGCGATGATGTGGCGCTTGAGCTTGAAAGTATTTGTCATCTCAACGCCGACCTCGAAGGGTTTCGGCAAAAAACGAAAAGCCATGATGCGCTCGAAGGATTTGAAGCCGGTGGAGTGATTCACAAGATTGCGGATGTCCTGCTCGACGAGCCGGTGTACCTCGGGATTCTCAGAAAGCTCCTCGAGTTGAGAAGCATTCACCCCCGCCTGCCGGAAATGCTCGAGCGACGGCACGATCAGCACGCCGAGGGCTTTTTGATCCTGCCCCACGACCATGCACTGGTCGATGAAGGATGACTCGACGAGGCGCGACTCGATCGGCACCGGCTCAATGTTTTCGCCATTTAGAAGAACAATTGTGTCTTTCGAACGGCCGAGGATTTTCAGGCAATCATTGAAAGTCACCATGCCGATGTCGCCGGTGTTCATCCATCCGTCTCGCAACACACGCGCGGTCCCCTCGGCATCCTTGTAATACCCGCGCATCACCTGCGGCCCCTTCACATGAATTTCTCCACGAAGCCCGCGTCCGCCGCCGGGATGCGAGGTATTGGGGTAAAGAATTTCGCCGGTGCCGAGATCGACGATGCGAACTTGGGTTTTTGGAAAAAAAGGCCCGACCGTTCCGATGACGAGATTGCTCCAAGTCCTCACCGCGAGCACAGGTGAGGTTTCGGTCATGCCATAGCCCTCGAGGACCGGGATGCCGATGAAGTTGAAAAACTCGTCCACATGCGGCTGCAGCGCGCCGCCGCCAGAGATTGTGCCGCGAAATTCCCCACCGACGATGGAGCGGAGTTTTTTCAAAACGAAACCGTCGAGGAAACGCGCTGGAATGATCGAGGCGATCCAGAGCGCCGCATGGCAGACGGCCAGTCCGAGGCTTTCGTCAAATCCCCGCCCATGCGTGTCAAGCTGTTGCCCAAGGAAAAACCGTTGGGCGCGTTTGACATTCCGCTTTGCGCCGTAGGCCAGATGGAACAAGGCCCGGCGGACGGGAGGGGCGGATTTCACATTCGCAACGATTTTTAAATAGAGGTTCTCCCAAAGTCTCGGAGCGGAGGCCATCACGGTCGGCTTCACCGTTTTCAAATCCTCGGAAAGCGCACGCAGACTTGTATAATGCGTGGCGACGCCACGCGAGACGCAGAACATTTCAAACACCCGCTCGTAGCTGTGCCAGATCGGCAGGATCGATAGCGCTCGATCTCCCGGATGAAGTTCCAAGGGGAGGTTTTCGATCTGCGAGCACATGTTCGCGTGGGTGAGCTGAACGCCCTTGGGAGTGCCCGTCGTGCCCGAGGTGTAGATAATCGTGAAGAGATCCTCCGGGCGAATGGCTCGCGCGCGTTGGACAGCTACATCGACTCCAGCGGCGCGGCGGGCTGCCCCGTCGGCGATGAGGTTTTCCAAATGGCGCACGCCATCCGGCACGGTCTCGCCCGGAGCCATGACAATGATCTCTCGGAGGTTTGGAAGCTGGGCGCGATGCATGAGGAGTCGCCGGAGAATTGTGGCGTTCTCAACAAAAACCACTCGGGCGTCCGAATGCGTGAGAATATAAACCAGCTCGGCATCGGTGATGTCCGCCCCGCGAGGAACATCTGCCGCACCCGCGAGCAAGATTCCGTAATCGCAAACAATCCACTCCAGCCGGTTGTCGGCAATCAGACCCACATGATCCCGCGCCTCGACGCCCAGACCAATGAGTGCCGTAGCCAGGTCGAGACCCTTCGCGTAAAGCTCACGAAAACCGATTGGCACAAACGACCCGGTTTTGTCCTTCCGATAAAAGGCCGGCAGGCCGTCAAAGCGCCGCGCGGCGTTGGCGAACACCTCGGCAAGGGTCGATCCGTATTTTTTCTCCAGCATGGGGAATCCACTACCTCCGAAGCGCGGAGTTGTCAGTTCGTTTCAACCCGAATCCAGCAGAATTAACCACAGGGTACAAAGAACACAGAGGGGGAATAATTTGCTCCGAATCGGCTCGGATTGATTCGTCCGATCCATTGCTTTCAGAACCAACTCCTGTGAATCTTTTTCACCCTGTCCTCCTGTTTAAAAATCCGTTTTCAGGTTCAACGCGTTGGATTCAGCAATCTAGGC
>JBIPMC010000473.1:0-4474 GCA_044369345.1 Terrimicrobiaceae bacterium | reverse complement strand
TGACCGGTGCGTCATCGTCGCCTAAGGAGGAGGAGAAGCAACCTCAGACGTCATGAAGGGAGAGAGAGAGGAAGCAATAACAGCGATATCTATACGTTTTCAACGCTTAGTATTATGCCGTTGGTCAAAACATGGCATGATGGGCTTGAATTCAAGACAGATAAGCGTGCTTGTAGCACTTCATACAGTCCACTTGGAGGAAGCCATGCTGGCATATCAGAGATGATGGCACGGCACAGTGCCTTACAGGAGGCAGGGATATGAGCTTTAGTCGGAGCATTCGACAATTAGAACTTAGGCTTCTTTGTAGGCCTCATGGTAGGAGCCTTGGTGATCCCCTGGTACACGCCAATGTCAGCGGCAGTGATCCCAAGATCGGAGTAGACACTGCCAAATGCGGTCCACACGGCGTGGTAATCTGTCAACGTGGCGCCAACCTTGGTGTTTTCGTAGATCGTGGAGGCAGCGGCGGAGTTAGAGGCAAACACACGAGGAAGGACGGCAGCCGCGAGCGTTGCGCACTTGGCTACGAGCCCCTCATTCCGTGAGATGGATAACTTGTAGGCGCATGACATGGTTCCCTGGATGAGTGGGATGTACCATTTCTTTGCAATCTCTTTTTGGGTAGAGACTGTGCCCTGACAGTTCCCTGCTAGGATCTTGTCCCTCCCTTCGGCGAGGAGTGGCCACGTGTCGAGGATTACCTTTGCAGTGCCCTTGATGCTATTGCCATCAGGGCCGCAAGTCTTCCATTCGGGACACTGATCATTGACAAAGTCATACATCATGTTGCCGGTGCCAGGTTTGACTGCGTCCATGGATCCAGTGAAGAAGGCGGGACACTCGTCCTAAGAAGAAAAAGATGAGTTGTTCGAATAGAGATGAGTTTGCATAAAGTTAAGACCAAAGGCGTCGTGAACGAGTTCCTTACCCAAGCATGCAAAGTCTTCCAATACTGGTAGTTATTGAATCCTGCTTGCCCAGGGACTCCTTGGCCTGTAGCAGGTGTGCCATATTTACCACCACAGTATTTCTGAGTATGGTTCGCGCATTCGTTGATGGCGTACATGAATGTGTGCAAGACGACGATGCCCGTCTTGATGGCCTCCTCCTTTCCAATGAATCCCATGGCTGAGAAGTCGGCACCACCATTTGTGTAATTTGTTGAAGTTCCCGCGAATGCGGCTTGAACCCACTCGTCGGCATATTGAGGCTTGCCGTAGTAGTCAAGTGCATATTTGGAGTCGGTGTGCAACTCGAAATTCGTTGAGAAATAACTCCTAATTCATCGAAGTATATCAAGGTCAATACAGAAAAGAGCGTGTTGCGATGTTATAGAATATCAGAAAGGAGAGCGATGAATTCACATGAATGACTCACAGTGAACGAGGGTTCTTGTTAGCAGTCTGACGATTGTGAAGTGACGACAGACAGAAAAGACGGGGGGGGGTCAGTAGATTATGATATAGTCTTTGTTCCATATATATCTACTCACCAAGGGGTCGTATTCATACTGGTATACGAGCTTGGGATCATTGGACATCATCTTCACAAAACCTTTCGGAGCCAAGCACCCGTTAAGGTTCATCTGGTCAGCTGTCAACGCTCCCACAGTACATGTCTGGTACGCCCCCTGGTTGTCGATCGCTGTGTAGCGGAGACCAATCTTGGTAGAATTCACAGCGTAATTATCGTAGGCATTGGCTGTTACCACCCTCCCCTGAGCGGTCTTGCCAAAAAATAGGTGGGCGTCCTTTCTCACCTCGAAGCCCAACGGTTCGGTGAGATTGATCGTCGCATAGGACCTCCGATGACCGCCCTCCATATAGACCCTCTTCGCTCGGGCGAAAGACTCGGCTGTCTTGACGGCGAGCAGCTCATCCATCGCCTTCTTATCGAGGTCAACTGACAGATGTTCTACCACCTGCATTTGAAATGGATCACATTCAAGAGCACATGGTGGTGAGAGGAAGTGGATGAATACCGATTGGAACAAGCCACAGCACGCACTAGAGGACCGGATATTGATTGCACGAAGAATGCTTATCTAAAATAAGAGGTGAGACAGTGTCAAGGAAAAAGGAAATTTACCTGGGTAGTTGGTTGGTATCCAGCGATCAGACCGAAGACGGGAAATCCATCGGCCGCGAGTGAGACGGGGTTGGGTGGTAAGGGCTTACTGTTGTTGGCACCCACAGTGGCCAGGGTGGCGAGTGCGATGATTGCGGTGGTGAGGTTCATGTTTTCGACTTCTTGTGCTTCGAGATCAAAAAATTAAGCGGCCGGGTCAGTGCTTTGGAGTAACTGTTCACTTCTTAGTTTAGATGTTGCTATTCGTCACTCATGAAAAATATGGATAAAAAATCTGGGGAAATCGCCCCTCACGGGATCTCAGTCAGGATCCACTTCAAACATCACGTTGCAGTCTGTCCAGCTAAGATATGGTATGTACTTTGTTGTGGTGCGATCCAAATCACACCGATGCAATTTCGATCGCATCTATACCAACCATAACTAAATAAACCCCAACAGAGTTTTACAGCCTCAACCATGTCAACAGGTCATTGTTTCACCCCACCATCCCCACATTACCCAAATCTGGTTCAACTTGATGGCCAGCAGTGTTACAGTGCAAAGGTGCACCCATATGCCTATCCACAGCATATGAACATGCTCAAACACTTTACATGTATAAAATATGAAGGTGTGGAGGTAGAGTGAGTGGAGTTGTACAGCCTCAACCATGTCAACACGTCATTGTTTACCCCATCATCCCCACATTACCCTAATCTGGTTCAACATGATGGCCAGCAGTGTAACAGTGCAAAGGTGCACCCATATGCCTATCCACAGCATATGAACATGCTCAAATACTGTCCATGTATAAAATATGAAGATGTGGAGGTAAAGTGAGTGGAGTTGTACAACCTCAACCATGTCAACAGGTCATTGCTTCACCCCTTCATCCCCACATTACCCAAATCTGGGTCAACTTGATAGCCAGCAGTGTAACAGTGCAAGGGTGCACCCATATGCCTATCCACAGCATATGATCATGCTCAAACACTTTCTATGTATACAATACAGATGCGGAGATGAAATGAGTGGAGTTGTACAGCCTCAACCATGTCAACAGGTCATTGTTTCAACCCACCATCCCCACATTACCCAAATCTGGGTCAACTTGATGACCAGCAATGTAACAGTGCAAGGGTGCACCCATATGCCTCTCCAAAGCATATGAACATGCTCAAACACTTTTCATATATAAAATATGGATGTGGAGTAGAAGTGAGTGGAGTTGTACAGCCTCAACTACGTCAATGCATCATTGTTTCACCCCATCATCCCCACATTACCCAAATCTGGGTCAACTTGATGGCCAGCAGTGTAACAGTGCAAGGGTGAACCCATATGCCTATCCACAGCATATGAACATGCTCAAACACTTTCCATGTATAAAATATGAAGGTGTGGAGGTAAAGTGAGTGGAGTTGTACAACCTCAACCATGTCAATGCATCATTGTTTCACCCTATCATCCCCACATTACCCAAATCTGGTTCAACTTGATGGCCAGCAGTGTAACATTGCAAAGGTGAACCCATATGCCTATCCACAGCATATGAACATGCTCAAACACTTTCTATGTATACAATACAGATGCAGAGATAAAATGAGTGGAATTGTACAGCCACAACCATGTCAACAGGACATTGTTTTGACCAACCATCCCCACATTACCCAAATCTGGGTCAACTTGATGGCCAGCAGTGTAACAGTGCAAGGGTGCACCCATATGCCTATCCACAGCATATGAACATGCTCAAACACTTTCCATATATAAAATATGGATGTGGAGAAGAAGTGAGTGGAGTTGTACAGCCTCAACCATGTTAACAGGTCATTGTTTCAACCCACCATCCCCACATTACCCTAATCTGGGTCAACTTGATGGCCAGCAGTGTAACAATACAAGGGTGCACCCATATGCCTATCCACAGCATATGAACATGCTCAAACACTTTCTATATATACAATACAGATGTGGAGATAAAGTGAGTGGAGTTGTACAGCCTCAACCATGCCAACACATCATTGTTTGCCCCACCATCCCCACAATACCCTAATCTGGTTCAACTGGATGGCCAGCAGTGTAACAGTGCAAGGGTGCACCCATATGCCTATCCACAGCATATGAACATGCTCAAACACTTTCTATATATACAATACTGATGTGGAGAAGAAGTGAGTGGAGTTGTACAGCCTTAACCATGTCAACAGGTCATTGTTTGACCCTATCATCCCCACATTACCCAAATCTGGGTCAACTTGATGGCCAGAAATGTAAGAGTGCAAGGGTGCACCCATATGCCTATCCACAGCATATGATCATGCTCAAACACTTTCTATATATACAATACTGATGTGGAGAAGAATTGAGAGGAGTTGTACAGCCTTAACCATGTCAACAC
>JBIPMC010000425.1:0-5636 GCA_044369345.1 Terrimicrobiaceae bacterium | reverse complement strand
CGAGTGGTGGTATTACATTTTGTTTCCGCTGGTTTTGGCCGCAGTGTGGCCGATAGTGGATTACGGAAAGCGCTTTTTGAAAGGAGATAGAAGATCGAAAATCGGAGATGGAGGGAATGAAGAAATTTTAACCATGGAGAACACAAAGCGCACAGAGGGGTGGGCAGGGGCGCGCTTGGCAAGCCAAGATGGCGATGTATTTTCAAATCCCTCCACAAGCGAGCTTGCGCGGGATTCTGAAAAGACATCGCTCACTCGCTCCACGAGCGGCCCTGTTTTACCCGTAACCAATTACTCGTTAATTGCTAAACATGCTTTTGGCGCGCTTGTTTATTTGCTTGCAATAGCAGGGCTTTTCTGTTTATTGACTTGGAATATTTTAATCTTTTTTGGAGTGTGGTTGCTGGGTGTATTGGCGGCTGTTTTTGGACCCAAAATATTTGGCTCTCAGAGTCCAGTCTTAAGGCTATGGATTTCATTCGCGGCTTTGATTGTCTGTGGTGGAATTTTTTGTGTGGAAAGATTGGAAATCCTTGAAAAAGGCATGATTAATCAATATTTGATTGGGTTCGGATTTTTTCTTTTACTGATCTCGCTTTCTGCAATACCATGGAATTTACCTTGTTATAGATTTAGTAAGCATTTCGCAGACTTTTCTTATTCGGTTTATTTAGTCCATTTCCCTGTTTTGGTATTTACGCTTTCCTTGGCTTATCAATTTATAGGAAGTGGTATTCGAATGCCATTTCATCTTGGGGCATTTCTATGGTATTTATCTGTTTTTATGCTATCTATTCTAGTAAGTTGGATTATCTCGCTATTCACTGAAAAAAAGACCCCGATTTTACGGGCATTCATTTATCAAGTATTTAAGATTGAAGTAAAGCCATGATTGAGGGCTCTGTCACATTTCCGCTAGGGTTTTATGTCGCATCTATTTTGCTGGTAATTGGTTTACTTGTTGCTTGGAACACCAGAAAAATTGGGACTGGGATTCCCATGGCTGCGGTGCTCGGAACCATTGCACTATGGTATTTCGGTGATGCTCTTTATAACAATTACGAAGAATATGCTTTGGAAATAGGGCAAAAATATTTGGATGCAGCCTGGACTCAGGTGGCTCTATTCCTTGGTGCATTTATCGTTATGGTTCCTATAGCGCATAACGTATTTAATAAAAGACTCTTGGGTGATCGAAGCGAGTTCTTTGCTCTCATGCAAAGAGGAGGAATCCAAAATGAGGAATTTCAAAGAAGGTTGGATGTGGCCATGAGGCTGTTGCTTGGCATATGGGCTATCCTTATGTTTATTGCGCTACTCAAAACGAATTTCGATTTTTTAGGACTTTTTGCTCCTTACATTTCTGGCAAGGCCTACCCATGGTCGCGTGGTCGAGTGGGCGGAGGCTTAGACGCTCTGTTATCCTTCGCAAATTATATTCAAATCATGCTCACAGCATCTTTCGGGATCATAGCCGGCGTGGCTCTCAACCCTCGCACGCGGAATCTGGCTCTCATGCTTTTTCTGATTTCTGCCCCGTTTTACATTTTCGATAGAGCCAGGAATGTCATGATTGCAACTTTCTTGCCTGGATTATTAGCGTGGGTTTTCTTAAAACTGCGAAGTGGAATTTTCACGAAAATCGCAATTTTAGTCGGTGCATTTTTGATAGTTGATGTGTGGATGAAGTTTGTTATCGAAACTCGAACCAACCAAAATATCTCGCAGGTTGTTTCTCGGATTGGCTTGTCTGGAGTGCTTGAAACAGCCGAGTCCGAGGAGGCAAGGCATGCGGGGCTTTCCATGTTCTCCGAGTTGGCTTGGATTAATTCCTTTATCGATCAAGGAACTTTTGCTGTGAATTATGGCGCAAGGTATTTTTCGGAAATTGTAAATCCCATCCCCAGGGCATTATGGCCAGATAAGCCATACATTGGCATCGATTATGCAATTGCGCGGGGCCAAAAATTTGGTGGTGCCACAGAAGAGGCTGCAGGCGTCGGAGCTACGATTTCGACCGGGCTAATTGGCCAAGGAGTGACTAATTTCGGAGCCTTCTTTGGGGTATTGTGTTCCGCATTTCTAATGGCGTTGTGGGTTGCCTTTCTTGCGAGGCAAGACCTTAAGGGCGAGAGAATGGGGCGAATGCTACTATTTTTTATCGGCTGCGTGCTAACCTTTAACTTGGGCCGAGATATTACCCTGATGACCCTCTATCCTGTTGTTTTTGGATATATTATGCTGGTTGTTTGGACAAAAACCCGCGGTGAGACTTGATTCCTAAGAATGATTTTGGCGCGGCTATTTCCTAAACCAAAGCGAGACTTTGCGCAGGCGGAGCTGCAGTGGCATAAAATGCAGAGCTTTGATGAGGAGCAATTGGCAGATATTCAATTAAGCAAAATCAAAGAAATCTGGAGGGATGCAGTTGCGGATGTGCCTTATTATTCTAGGTTGGTGGCAGAGGGGCGGGCTCCAGTAGAAATTACGAATTGGGAGGATTTTTTGGGGATTCCAGAGTTAACGCGGGATGTTTTGCAAGACCATCGCGAGGAATTTGCTAGGCGTTCGGGCACGCCGGACCTTTGGCGAATGACGGGTGGATCCACTGGGAATCCGGTGAAGTTCGGGGTCTGGAAAAGCGAGGATGAAGTGATCCGGGTGCTGAAGCTGGTGCTGTGGCTGAGGGTCGGGTATCTGCCGAGTGACCGGCTTTTTCTGATCTGGGGGCACTCGCATTTGCTGGGAACTGGATGGCGAAGGCATTGGAATCATTTTTTGCGGAAGGCGAAGGATGCGCTGCTGGGTTACAAGCGGGTGGACGCCTATGCGCTCTCGAGTGATCTTTGCGAGCAGTATGCCGAGGAACTGCTGAGGTATAGACCGGCTGGGTTGATCGGATATAGCGCGGCACTGGATTATTTCGTTAGGACTTTGCCTAAAAGATGGGGTGAGTTTAGGGCCTTGGGTTTGAAGTTTGTGATGCCATGTGCGGAGCCCGCGCCGAGGGATGATAGCTTCGAGTTGCTGGGGCAGGTTTTCGGCTGTCCGGTGATTCAGGAATTCGGGGGGGTGGATTTTGGGCATGTGGGAATGAAACTCGGAGAGGAGCCATTTGTGGTGTTCGGAAATGAGAATTTTCTTGAAGTGGTCAGTGGGGAAATCAAGGTGGCTGCCGATCCGGATGTGCAGGGAGCAGCCTTGGTAACCTCGCTTTACCAGAGGTATTTGCCTTTGATTCGATATCGGCAGGGGGATGCGCTAGGGGATGTGAGTAGGTTAAAGCATGGGCATGTTGCGAGTTTCCAGAGTCTGCAGGGTCGGTTGAATGATATGGTGGAGCTGAGTGATGGAACTACGGTGCATAGCGTGGCGGTCTTCCATTGCACTCATCAAGAGCCTGCGGTGCTGAATATTCAGATGGTTCTCGAGGATTCGGGGCCGAGAATTTTACTGGTAACGAAGGAAAAGATCGATACAGAGCTGGAGGGCAGAATTCGGCACCGCTTGGGGCAGATTACTCCATTGCTTGCCCAAGCTCGGATCGAGCGGGTGGAAGATTTGGTGACAACCCGCGCAGGGAAGCGACGGTGGGTGGTCGATCAGCGGACGCAACAAAGCTAAAGCCAATTTCAGCGTGAAGGCAGTTTTTGTTTTTGATCACTTTGGGCCATATCATATAGCTCGGGTGCATTCAGTTGCTGCAATCCCTGGATGGGATGTTTGCGGAATCGAGCTTCATGCAAAGTCTAAGACTTATGGCTGGAACTCTATTGATTCATCAGAATCGCGTTTCAGAAAAATCAATCTGCCGAACTTCCCTTTGCATGGGCGACATGAAAGAAAGGCGTTGCTGAAGCCTTTGGAGGAGGCTTTGGAGAGTTGCAAGGCCGATGTGATTTTTGTGAATGGGTGGGGGGATTTTATGTCCTTGGAGACTATCCGCTGGGCAAAAAAGAAAGGAGTCCGCCTTGTGGTTATGAGTGAAACGAGGTTAAGGGATGGTTCGAGATCTCCTGTAGGCGAGAGGGTAAAGAGGAGAATTGTGAGCATGTGTGATGCGGGGCTTTGCGGAGGGAAGTCGCATCGGAGATATTTAGAGGAACTCGGTTTACCGAAGGAGAGGGTGGCTCTGGGTTATAATGCTGTGGATAATCATTTTTTTTCAAAAACTCGAAATGAGAAGACGGTTTCAGTAGGTGAATGCACAAGGGTCCATATACCGCCCCCTTATTTTTTGGCGTCGAATCGATTTGTTGAGCGGAAAAATTTGCGCCGATTGTTGATGGCTTATGCAAAGTATGTGGAAAGCTTGCAGGAGAGCGGAGAGATTTGGCCGCTAGTTTTGCTGGGTGATGGGGATATGCGGGGCGAATTAGAGGCTCTATGCAGGAAGTTGGCAATTATCGCTTGCAGTTTTCAGGGGTCAGTTTGCAGCGGGCAAGATGTCAGGGCTTTAGATCGTAATTATTATCCACCTAAAGCTGCAGCAGCAAGTGGGTTCGTGGTTTTTGCCGGGTTTCGCCAGATTGAGGAATTGCCATTTTTTTATGGCGGGGCTGGGGCATTTGTTCATCCAGCGTTGAGTGAGCCGTGGGGGTTGGTCATCAATGAGGCGATGGCGAGTGGATTACCAATTCTCTCAAGTAAAAATGTCGGCGCGGCCGAAGAATTGGTGCATAATGGAACCAACGGTTTTACTTTTGACCCAGAGAATATTCAAGAGCTGGCGAGAGTGCTTGTGAGAATGGCTGTCATGCGGCAAGAGGATCGCAAGTCTATGGGCGAAGCCAGTCGTCGAATGATAGCAGACTGGGGGCCTGAGCGGTTTGCACAGGGTGCAGAATATGCGGCTCGGGCTGCGATGTCAGCTCCGCACAAGCGGTTCAGTATAATCAATCGGATTTTATTGGAGATTTTGATTCGCAAATGAAGTTGGCCATGACAACCGGGTCCCTTTCCCGGGATGCCGGAGGACTTTTTGAAAGCGTGCGCTCGCTGGGAAACACTCTACAGGAATTGGGTTTGGATGTGGCTGCGTATGGGCTCTGGGATAAAAATTGGGAGGCAGATGCGCCCGCATGGAAGCCTTTAACCGCCCTAGCATGCAGTTACTGCGGTCCGCGTGTTCTGGCGTGCTCCCCTGAGATGAATCGGGCGCTCGAAGCTTTTCAGCCAGATGTGGTTCACCTAAACGGGCTTTGGCAGTATTCCTCAGTGGCCGCGCGCAGGCTTTGGCGGAAAAAGAGGATTCCATATGTGATTTCGCCCCGGGGTATGTTGGATCACTGGGCTTTGGCCAACTCCCGGTGGAAAAAAGTTCTTGCTGCCATGATTTTTGAAAAAGCAGTGCTCGGGGATGCAATGTGCATGCATGCGCTTTGCGAGGCGGAGGCGGATTCGATTCGTGCTTATGGACTCAAGCAACGAATTGAAATCGTGCCCAATGGGGTGGCTTTGCCGGCTTTATTAACCACAGTGGACACAAAGAACTCGGAGGGAAAGAAGAGGTTGGTATTTTTAGGGAGGATTCATCCGAAGAAAGGGTTGGTTGGAGCGCTTCGTGCGTGGGCGAATTTGAAATCCGAAATGGGAAATGCGAAGTGGGGTGGGTGGCAATTTGTGATTGCAGGGTG
>JBIPMC010000135.1:0-5648 GCA_044369345.1 Terrimicrobiaceae bacterium | reverse complement strand
GGGCGGGTGCAACTGCGAATCATCGCGTCCGCCACGGCTTTTCGCATCGGCGAAGCGGGCGTGATCTTGTTTTTCTCGATGCTCTCCATGAAGCGCTCGAGATCTTCGATGGTGACGCGGCCGCCGGCTCCACTACCGGCAATGCCAGAGAGGTCCGAAGCGCGAAGGCCGAGCTCGACCATGCGGGCCTTCATGCGCGGCGACATGTAGGTTACGCCGCCCGCGTGGGCTGGCACTGGCAGGCCGCCTTGAACGGTCGGTTCGACTTTTTGCGGTGGCGGGGCGTGATTTTCGACGCGCTTTTTTGCCGGTTTGCGTCCCGGTTTTTCGACCTCATCGAGACCGAGGCGTTTGGCCTCCTCGGCGCTGATTTCGATTTGGCCGAGGATCGCGCCGACCGGGTAGCTGGTGCCGATTTCGGCGGTGAGTTCTTTGATCGTTCCCGAGCAAGGCGCAGTGACGGCCATGACGGCTTTATTGGTTTCCACCTCGATCAAGTCGGTATCGGCCTGAACGGTGTCGCCGGCGTTGAAAAGAATCCGAACGATGGTCGCCTCGGCAATCGATTCGCCGAGTTGGGGCATTTGAATGGGAACTTGGGCCATGGTCAGAGATCGAGGAGACGCCGCGCGGCGGCGGCAATGGTGGAAGCGGTCGGGCGGTGGACCGACCAAAGGTCGGGGTGATAGGGAACCGGCGTGTCTTTCGCATTCACGCGTATCGGTGCGGCGTCGAGCAGGCCGAAACCTTCTGTGGTGACGCGTGAAACGACCTCGGCGGAGACGCCGCCCCAAGGCCATTCCTCGCTCACGACGAGCAAGCGCCCGGTGCGTGCCACGGAGGCCAGCACAGTGTCGGTATCGAGGGGCTTCACGCTGCGGAGATCGACGACTTCGAGTTGGTAGCCGTCCTCGGCGAGTTCGCTCGCGGCGGCGAGGGATTCATGGAGCATCGCGCCGTGGGTGACGATGGTGGCGTCGCGTCCGGTGCGGGCGATGCGGGCCTTGCCGATCGGTAGGGAAGACTCGGGGAGGGTTTCGGCTTTGAGGTGGTAGTAGAGAAACTTGTGTTCGCAAAAAACAACGGGGTCATCGAGCGCCACTGACTCGAGGAGCATTGTGTAGGCGTCCTCGACGGTTGCGGGTGTCACAACGACGAGGCCGGGCCAGTGGGCGTAGATGGCTTCGAGACTTTGGCTGTGGAAGGGGCCGCCGCCCGAGGTGCCGCCGGAGGGCAAGCGCACGACGATGGGGCAGGGGACGCCTGTGCGGTAAAAGAGAGTTCCGGCGTGGTTGACGATTTGATTCAGTCCGCAGGTGGAAAAATCGGCGAACTGCATTTCCACAATCGGGCGCGCGCCTTCGATAGCAGCACCGATAGCCATGCCCACGATGGCGTCCTCGCTGAGCGGGGCGTCGAGCACACGGCCGGGAAATTCCGCGGCGAGGTTTTTGGTGGCCTTGAACGCTCCGCCGAAAGTTCCGATGTCCTGGCCGTAAAGAAACACCCGTGGGTCGGTGGCGAGCGCTTTTTGTTGCGCCAGTCGGATGGCTTCGAGGTAGGTGATCATACGGCGGCGAACTGCTCCCTATATTCGGCACGAGAGAGCGCGGCCCAGTCGTCCTCCTCGGCATCCGGCGAGGGTTCACGGCGCACGCGGTCGGCGGTGGTGTTGACCTCCTGCTCGGCCTCGCGCTGCCATTCGGCGAGTTCCTTGGCGGTTTTCCAACCTTGGTCAACGATGTGTTTTTGTGCGACGAGCAGGCAGTCCGCGCCGACGGCGGATGTTTTCAAATTCTTGTCGAGATACGAAAAATCATCGTGCTCGCCATGACCGACGAGGCGCAGGAGGCTGGCGATGACGAGTTGCGGCCCGCCGCCTTCGCGTGCGGAGTGAACGGCCTTGCGGAGCGTCTGAAGGCAATCGAGCAAATCGGTGCCATCGGCTTTGTGACCCGCAACGCCGTAGCCGGCGGCCTTGTCGAGCAAGTCGGCGCAGGCGTATTGACGCGAGTTCGGGGTAGAGTAGGCATACTGGTTATTCGCGACGACAACGACGAGCGGGAGTTTATCGACGGCGGCGGCGTTGAGACCCTCGTGAAAAGCCCCCGTTGAGGTCGCGCCATCGCCGAGACAGGTCGCGCCAACCACGCCGGTTTCGCCGCGCAGGCGTCGGGCGAGGAGGCCTCCGGCGACGGCGGGAACCATCGCGCCGAGGTGGCTGATCATCGCGTAGTAACCCTCGCGTGGACGGCCCCGGTGGATATTGCCGTCGCGCCCGCGCATCGAGCCAAGTTGCGAGCCGAGATAGGTGCGGAGCGTGTCGAGGACCGTGTCGCCAAAAGCGAGTCGCCCGGCTTGGTCACGGATGAGCGGAGCAAAAATATCACCCTTGCGGAGATGGATTCCGGTGGCGGTGCTGAGCGCCTCTTGGCCGCGGCCAAGAAAGACACCGCCTTTGATCATTCCGGCGCGATAAAGGCTCGCGAGTTTTTCCTCCAACACTCGCGAGAGAAGCATCACACGGTAGGCCTTGAGGTAATCGGACTCGGTGACGGGTGCGATCGTCTTCGACATGTGGTGATGTTTATAGAGGGAAGGCGCGGCGCCGTGCAAAGCATTCCTTCGCACGATTGCGCGTGCGTTCGGTTGAGCTTGCGTCTTGTCGCGCCGAGGCTAGAAAGCGCCTTCATGTTGACCTATTGGCTTTGGATTATTGCCTCCCTCGTTTTGTTGTATTTCGGCGCGGAGGGGTTGGTGCGTGGCAGCGCCTCCCTGGCGTTGCGGCTGGGTCTCACGCCTCTGGTGGTAGGACTGACCGTCGTGGCGATGGGAACGAGTATGCCGGAGGTGATAGTGAGCGTGAAGGCCGCTATGCAGGGGCGCGGGGATCTCGCCGTCGGGAATGTGGTGGGATCGAATATTTTCAATGTCGGTGCGATCCTCGGACTCACGGCGCTGCTTTCACCGATGAAAGTGCAGTTCCAACTCATCAAAATCGACGCCCCGATCATGGTGGCGGTGAGCTTGGGATTGGTCGCGCTGTTGTGGGATGGAGCGATCGGGCGAGTGGAGGGCGTGGTTCTGTTCGGCGGGCTGATCGTCTATACCGCTGGTAATATCTGGCTCGCGCGCCGCACGGCCACAAAGGAAGTGGAGAGCGAATTTTCGGAAGGCGTTCCAGCCAGGTCCGGCTCGGTTGTTCTCGACGGGCTTTTCATTCTCGGTGGCTTGGGAATTTTGGTGATCGGAGCGAGGTTGCTCACAGACAACTCTGTGGCGTTGGCTCGGTCCTTCGGCGTGAGTGAGGCCGTGATCGGGCTCACCATCGTGGCTGCGGGGACAAGTGTGCCTGAGTTGGCTGCTTCGATTGTGGCAGCCATGAAAAAGGAGCCCGACATCGCGCTGGGAAATGTCATTGGCTCGAACATTTTCAACATCCTCGGAATCCTCGGGATCGCCTCGTTGGTCGCCCCACTCTCCGCGCCAAACATAAGCCACTTCGACCTCTGGACCATGGTTGCCATAGCGGCGGCGTTGGTTCCAATGTTGTGGACCGGCCTCCGCGTCTCGCGTGCTGAAGGCGCGGCACTCTTCGCCGCCTATTGCGGCTATGTCTATTTCCTCTGGCCGAAGTGATGGGCGCTTTAGTGCCTGAGTCTTGAGAGCGTCCGGCGAACCGTTACTCCCTTGGGGGCGAAAACGCGGGTGGCGATATCGAAAACGAATGGTAGGGACGCCTCGCCGGAGGCGTCCCGCTTTTGCGGCGTAGCCGCGCTTGCCGCTTAAAGCTTCGCGAGGATTTGGTTGAAGGTTGCGCTGGGGCGCAGGGCGTCGGCGGCTTTGGCGTCGTCGGGCAGGTAGTAGCCGCCGACATCGGTGGGCTTGCCTTGAACGGCGGCTAGCTCGGCGATGATCGTTTGTTCTTTTTCGGCGAGTTCCTTGGCGATCGGCGTGAAGATTTTTTTCAACTCCGCATCCTGGTTCTGCGCGGCGAGGGCTTGGGCCCAGTAGAGTGCGAGGTAGAAATGGCTTCCGCGGTTGTCGAGGCCGCCGACTTTGCGCGAGGGCGAGCGGTCGTGCTCGAGGATTTGGCCGGTGGCGGCGTCGAGCGTTTCGGCGAGTATCTTGGCGTGGGCGTGGGATTCCGTGTCAGCGAGGTGTTCGAACGACGCCGCGAGGGCGAAAAATTCGCCGAGCGAGTCCCATCGGAGGTAGTTCTCTTCGAGGAATTGCTGCACATGTTTGGGCGCGGAGCCGCCGGCGCCGGTCTCAAACAACCCGCCGCCGTTCATGAGCGGAACAATCGAGAGCATTTTCGCACTAGTGCCGACTTCGAGGATCGGGAAGAGGTCGGTGAGGTAGTCGCGGAGGACATTGCCGGTGACGGAGATTGTGTCTTGGCCCTTGGCGAGACGCTCGACGCTGAAGCGGCAGGCCTCGGCGGGCGGAAGGATTTGGATATCGAGCCCGGCCGTGTCGTGGTCTTTGAGATAGGTTTCTACTTTGGCGATGAGTTGGGCGTCGTGGGCGCGCTTGGCATCGAGCCAGAAAATGGCGGGCACGCCGGTGGCGCGGGCTCGGCGGACGGCGAGTTTCACCCAATCGCGGATTGGGGCGTCCTTCGTCTGGCAGGCGCGCCAGATGTCGCCCGACTCGACTTGATGCTCAAGGAGCGTGGAGCCATCCGCATCGACCACGCGCACTGTGCCATCGTCGGTCACTTCGAAGGTTTTGTTGTGAGAGCCGTATTCCTCGGCGGCCTGGGCCATGAGACCGACATTTGGCACGGAGCCCATGGTCTTGGGATCGAGCGCGCCGTTTTCCCGGCAAAAATCGATCACGGCTTGATAAACCGGCGCGTAGCAACTGTCGGGAATCACCGCGAGGGTGTCTTGCGGTTTGCCCTCGGCGTTCCACATTTTGCCGCCGTCGCGGATCATCGGGGGCATCGAGGCATCGATGATCACATCGCTCGGCACATGGAGGTTCGTGATGCCTTTATCGGAATTCACCATCGCAAGCGGCGGGCGCGCGGCGAGGGTGGCTTTGAGATCGCTCTCGATCGCAGCTTTTTCATCGGCGGGGAGTTTTTCGATCTTGGCGAGCAGGTCGCCGAGGCCGTTGTTGAAATCAACGCCGAGCTTTTGGAGGGCGGCGGTGTGGCGCGAAAGGAAATCGCTGAGGAAGACCTTCACGGCATGGCCAAAAAGGATCGGGTCGGAGACCTTCATCATTGTCGCCTTGAGGTGGAGTGAGAAAAGCAGGCCGGCTTGTTGCGCGGCGGCGATTTGCTCGGTGAGAAAGGACTGGAGCGCCTTACAGGACATGAAGGTCGCGTCCAAAACCTCGCCTGCTTGGAGCTTCAAATCGGCTTTCCAAACAACTGGCGCGCCCCCGGCGGCGGGAACGAACTCGATCCGCGCGGTCGTGTAGGCGGGGAGGGTGAGAGATTTTTCGTTCGAGCAAAAATCGTTGCGGCCCATCGTGGCGACGCGGGTCTTCGAGTCTTTCGACCACGGAGCCATCTTGTGCGGGTGCTTGCGCGCGTAGTCCTTAACGGCCTTCGGCGCACGGCGGTCGGAATTGCCCTCGCGCAGGACGGGATTCACCGCGCTGCCTTTGACCTTGTCGTAGCGGGCCTTGAT
>JBIPMC010000134.1:0-5652 GCA_044369345.1 Terrimicrobiaceae bacterium | reverse complement strand
TCTGCTCGGGATACTGCATGGTCACTTTCGTCTGCCCAGTGATTTGGCGGAAAATGTGTTTCAGCGTGATCAAAAGCCCACCGAGAATTGACGGAAGATAGATTTTTTCAGCCAGGGTTAGGCGCGGTCGAGTGACGGTGATGGCCATGAAAGTGCGTGGTTTTTAGCAAGGTTCTCGGGCCGTGGCAACGCCTGACTCAACTTTTTTGGCGAAGCCTCGCTTGCTCGGCAATTCCGGGTTCTCCGAGAGCCTGTTTCAACCGCGCCGCCGCCGGCGCCGGAACGAATTTCTCCACATCCCCACCGAAAAGCGCGACCTCCTTGACGATGCGCGAGCTGAGATAGGTGTAGTCCTCTTTTGGCGTGAGATAGATCGTCTCCAGGCGCGGCTCGAGCTTGCGGTTCATCAACGCCATTTGGAACTCGAACTCAAAATCCGATACGGCCCGCAGCCCGCGGATCACGGTGAAAACCTCGCGCTCCCGCGCAAAATCCACGAGCAATCCATGCAGTGGGACGATTTCCACGGCAGGATTGTTGCCGAGTGTGTCCCGGAGCATTTGGATGCGCACATCCACGCCGAAAAGCGGACCTTTCGCCCGGCTCGCGGCCACCGCCACGATCACGGTCGAAAATATCTGCGTCGAGCGCAGGATCACATCGAGGTGACCGAGATGCACGGGGTCGAAACTGCCGGGATAGATTGCGCGGGTTTGCTTCATGTCAAGCGCCCTCTTTCACCGGATGCCGCCTGATTTGAAAAGAGGAATCATCCCGGCGCGCTACTCAACCGTCACGCTTTTGGCTAGATTTCGCGGTTTGTCCACATCACAGCCCAACTCGACGCCGATGTGGTATGCGAGCAATTGGAGCGGCACGACCGTGAGCAACGGAGCGAGGAATTCCTCACACGGCGGCACGAGCACCACATCGTCGCACAAGTCGGCGAGCACATCGTCGCCTTGCGTTCCCACCGCGATCACCGGGCCGTTGCGGGCCTTCACCTCCTCGATGTTGCCGAGGTTTTTATCGAAAAGCTCATCCTGCGGCGCGATGAACACGCATGGTGAGTCTTCGTTCACCAGCGCGATCACGCCGTGCTTCAACTCCGCACTCGGATGGGCACAGGTGGAAATGTAGCTGATCTCCTTAAGCTTCAAGGCGCCCTCGAGGGCGACTGGAAAATTCGCCTGCCGGCCGAGGAATAGGAAGCTCTTGGCGCTTGCATATTTTTTGGCGATGCGACGGATTTCGGCATCCAACTCGAGCGTGGCCGCCACGAGGTCGGGGAGCTTTTCCAGCGCTCCGAGGATTTGGGCGCCGTCGGATTGGCGCAAATCCCGCATCCTCCCGAGCATCAAACCGAGCATCGTCAGCACGAGGACTTGGGCGGTGAAGGATTTCGTGGCAGCAACGCCCACCTCCTGCCCGGCCCTCAAATCAATCCCGCCGTCGCTTTCACGACTGATCGTGCTGAAGGCGTTGTTGCAAATGCCGAAAGTCGGCGCGCCCCGGCGGCGGCATTCCCGCAAGGCCGCGAGCGTGTCCGCTGTCTCGCCGCTTTGACTCAATGCAAAGACAGCGGTGCCGTTTTCGAGCGGGGAATTCCGGTAGCGAAACTCGCTGGCAATTTCGCACTCCACCGGCACGCGGGAGAGGAACTCGATAATATATTCCCCGGCCAGCGCGGCGTTGAACGAGGTGCCGCAGCCGGAGAGAACCAGATTCTCCCACGACCGCAACTCCTCCGGCCCTCGCCCGAGCCCGTTGAACCTCACCGTGGCCTCGTCGGCAAGCAAACGCCCGCGCATCGTTTCACGCAAAGCTTCGGGTTGATCGTGGATTTCCTTTTGCATGAAATGCTCAAAATCACCCTTCGATCCAGCCTCGGCCGTGATTTCCATCGAACGCACGACAAACGCCGGAGCCTCGCTGCCATCAATGGTTGATACCTCAAACTCCTTACCATCGAGCCACGCGATCTCGCCATCGTTCAAATAAACAAAATCTCGCGCCCATGCCGACACCGCTGCCGGATCACTCGCGAGAAATTGCCCGACCTCGCCGAAACCGAGCGCAAGCGGACTGCCCCGGCGCGCGGCGATGAGGAAATTTCCCAAATCCTCGTGCAAAAGTCCGATCGCATAGGTTCCCCTCACCTGTTGCAAAGCATCGCACGCCGCCGCCAGCAAGGCCTCTCTCGAAACCTTGCCGTAGCCGTCGAAAACCTCGCCGATCAACCGCGAGATCACCTCGGTGTCGGTCTGCGAATAGAAGACCTGCCCGCGCGATTCGAGCCCTGCGCGGAGGTCTTTGTGGTTTTCAACCACCCCGTTGTGGACCAGCGCCAGCTTGCCCGAGGCGTCGCGGTGGGGGTGTGCGTTTTCGAGCGTCACCCCGCCGTGTGTCGCCCAACGCGTGTGGCAAATGCCGCTCCGGCCCGAAACAGGCCGACTTTTGATTTCCTCCACTAGGGCGGCAACATGGCCGACCGCCTTGCGAATTTCGATTTTTCCACGATCCAGCACAGCCGCACCGGCTGAATCGTAACCCCGGTATTCCAGACGGCCGAGTCCCTCCATCAGGAAGGACACGGCGTCGGAATCCCCAACATAGCCAACGATTCCACACATAATCAGTTGAGCGCTCCACCGAGTGGTGTGAATTCGAATCCTAGCGCCTGGAGTCCTTTGACCGTGTCGCGCAGGTATTGCGGGTCAAGATACCAGTGGAAATAAAATCCAGCCCATCCATCGCGCACGACTTTCAGCGCCTTGGCACGTTGCAAGAGGTCGCCAGGCAAGCTCGGCGGCTGGATTTCATACCAACCCCACGGGTCGATGTAGCCGATCGTCTCGGGCATGCGTTTCAAGCCGTAGGTGTCGCGGTAGATGAATGGTGAATTCAGCTCGCTGGCTTGTGTGTTGCCCTGCGAATCCTTGAAAAACAGGATGCTTCTGTCGCAGGCGAACGGGTAGATGCTGGCAAACGCGCGATAGCCCTCGGGAGTCGAGAGATAGTGCGGTGTGAGCCAACCCACCGGCGTGAATCCCGCATTGAGCAGGATGTTTTTTCCACGGTTCACACGCTTCTTCGCATTGGCCTCGCTGTTATCCGCCAAGGGGCCGACCAGCGTGAGGAAGCCGAGCTCGTCGGATGTGACACGGTAGAACTCATAATCGTCGCCGCTGACGCCTGAGTAGGGGTTCATCAGGCCGTCGATCTGGTGAGTCGTTCCGTGCTGCAGCACTTGGCCGCCGAAGGTCGTCCAGCGCTTAACCTCTGCCGTGACAGGGCTGTTTTTGGTCAAACGCACCGTTTCGGGCACTCCGTCGTTGTAGATGCCGGACCAGTCGCGGTATTCCGGAATCAAGCTGATGGTGAATGGCACATCGAGCGAGTCGAGCGTTTCACCAAGAGCCTTGATCGTGGGCAAGTCGCAGACCGAGGCGACATCCTCGATGCGGAAGAACGCGCGGTGCTTCTCCTCATGGAAAATGCCCAGCATGTCGTGGAGTAAATCCTGAAAGGCCAGCGAGCGATTCTCGAATGTCGTCGAGATCATCGGCATG
This sequence comes from Terrimicrobiaceae bacterium, assembly GCA_044369345.1. GTDB lineage: Bacteria > Verrucomicrobiota > Verrucomicrobiia > Chthoniobacterales > Terrimicrobiaceae > UBA967. The sequence goes on along the minus strand of JBIPMC010000134.1, from coordinate 2,080 downwards.
TCAGTGACGACCCAGAAATTCCCGCTCTGCACGACATACGGCCAAGGTTTCCCCTCTTCATCGAGAGCAGTCGCGTGGATCTTCGCCTTTGTAGGGTCGAGGACCTCGAGCCGGCTCAAACCGAGATCGAATGGCTCCTTCTTAAGTTCAGTTTCCTTGTAAACAACGGTCGCGTGCTTTGCTCCGGAGTAGGACACCAACCGAAATCCATACCGCTGCTCAAAGGCAGGGCTGTAGGAATAGTCTGTAAGATTCCAAGCGTAGCGCCAGAGATTCACCCCGAGCCAAACAAAGGGCTGGGTGTTCGTTTCTAGGTCCGTCTGAAAGACCCCTGGCAACGGCGTTTCGTTCCAAACCGAGGCGAGGTAGAAAGTCGCATCGTGCCCCTGCAGATCCCCCGCGAGGTATTGCGAAAAAGGCTTTCGAACCACCCGTGCCTCGAAATGCCCGAGCAGGTTCTCGAGTTTCGCCGAGTAGATTTCTCCGAGCCAGCCGTATTGGCCCTCGTTGTCGTAGAGAACGAGAACCGACGGTCCTGTCGGAACCGTGTCCGCGCCGCCCGAGGCCGGTGTGAAAAGCAGGATCGCCGCCAGAACCAAGGCGGTCAGGCAACCGCATTGGATTAAAAGCGTGGGCGTCCATCTTCTTCGTATTGGTGTGTGTGTGTTCATGATTTTTTCCCTCCGCCCGCAATCTGGAGCGGAGGGAAACCGGGCGCGATGGGGACATCGCCCGACATGATCACACGGGCTAGAGGGGGAGCAGGGTTTGCACCGCGTTGTCGATTACCCCGGAGGAGATCGCATAGCGCGTGAGGCTGGCCGTGTCGTGGATGTGGAGTTTGTCCATGAGGTTCTGGCGGTGCTTCTCCACCGTCTTGATGCTAATGTCCAAATCCCCGGCGATTTGCTTGTTCGCATAGCCCTCGGCGATGAGTTGGAGCACCTCGATCTCGCGGCTCGTGAGCTTCACCGTCGGCTGGGAGCCATTGGTTTTCGGAGCCTCAGAAGTAATCTTTCTCATGCGGTGGGAGATCGCCGGGCTGTAAAACTTGCGCCCTCCAACCACCTCGCGAATCGCGTGCATGACGAGATTGGAAGGCGAGTCCTTCAGCAAATAGGCGTCGAAATCCCCAAGCATTGTTTGGTTGATGTAGTTGTCGTTTCCGAAGGCGCTGAGCAGCACCACGCGGGTTCCCGGGGCGGACTGGCGAATTTGCCGCGCGGCCTCGAGTCCATTCATCCGGGGCATTCCGATATCCATAAGCATCACATCCGGCCTCTCGGCCACAGCCATCTCGACGGCCTTTCTTCCATTGTCCGCTTCGCCAACCACACGGATCGAATCCTCGGCATCGAGCATCATTCGCAGGGCCTCGCGGATAAAAGTGTGGTCATCGGCGATGGCGACTGAAAGCGGCTTGGCGGGAGTTTTTTTATTGAACTCCGGCGGAGGTGCTTGTCGGGAACTCGAGGGCACCGGTTGGATTTGCCGGGTTTTCGCGGCGGGTCGTTTGGAGAGTTTGATTTTGGTCATTTTGGATTTTTTACATTTTTGAGTTTGGGTTGGAAATCAGCACTGGGCTGGAGACCTCCGTAGGGTTGGGCCCTACTGAGATATGAGGACTTTGATTCTAGTCGCAGGGCGGAAGTTGCTTCGTCTCCTCGGCCGCGAGCGCACGGGAAGCCAGGGCGGTTCGTTCCTGCGCCGCCAGTGTGCGACCCTCACTGCGGACTTTGCTATTCACGGTCTTCCCGGCGTTGGTTCGGCCTCGGTCCTCACGGGATATGTGAATGCGGAGCTCTGCTTCAGTAGTTGTCTTGGTTTTTTTCATGTTTGGGATGCCATTGGCGCTGGCAGACTCCGCAATCTCCCCACCAGCGCCAACAGGGTGATCACCCCAAGGACAAGACACAGTGGAGCATGTTAGGTAGAAAAAACTATGAACCATCCGATGCTCGCTAAATTCTCCATCAGCTACACCGTTTTTCCGGAACACAACAAACGCGTGGACACCCACTACACCGATGATCCGGTGGAGGCGGAGTTGTTCATTTCGCAGCTTCTAAAAGGCGGCGCG
>JBIPMC010000424.1:0-5656 GCA_044369345.1 Terrimicrobiaceae bacterium | reverse complement strand
GCGCCCTTGGCAGCATGTCCTGGAGCCGCTCTCCGGTTATCTCTTGCTGGCAGCGAAACTCTACAGCGACAAGTGCCCCTCAGGCCTGCTTGATTCCGCTTTTAACTTCGGCCCGCATCTCAACGCCAACCGCACCGTGGCGGATGTGGTTTCGGAGGCTCTGAAACACTGGCCCGGCGAGTGGACCGACCAATCCGACCCGAACGCGCCGCACGAAGCCGGCAAGCTAAACCTTACTACAGATAAGGCATTCCACATGCTGGGCTGGCACCCAAGGTGGAACTTCGAAACGGCCATCCAAAAAACCGTGGAATGGTATCGCGCCACTCACGAAGGAAGCGATGCGGTCGAATTAACGCAACAGCAGATCACAGAGTATTCAAGGTAATATCGATATGATTCACAGACAACCCAAGCCCGCCTCCAAAGCAACTTTGCCACCTGCTGAATGCAAGCCATGATATTTATCTGAAGCCTTTGATCAAAAAATTATGTTTATAGAAGTCGTTAAGGAAGGGGATGTTTTAAGGGTGTTGGATTGCAGTGAAAATATTCCTGAAGGCATAAGGCTGCGTCTTTATACGGCGGCGGAAATGATCAGGGAAGAAAAGGAACGCTTGGAAATGCTTAACTTACAAATGCCGTCATTCATCCGGGGGGACGAGGATGAAGATGCCGGCGAACTTTTTTAATGAATCCGGGGGATCTAGTTTATGTTGTGTGGCCTCATGGCGACGCGGAGGGAGCAAAAAATCGACCGGGATTGGTTCTTGATGGCCCAGATTGTCACGGAGATGTCACCTTATTGAAAGTAACCGGAAAACCTCGGCCAAATAGTGTCCGGCTTGATAGCTCCGATTTAGTTGAGGGTGAGCTATTCAAGCCCGCTTTCATCCGTTTGGATCGATTCTTGATGGCTCATACCAGCAATCTGAAGGGCTGCAGCAAAGCCATCTCTCTCCACAAACTAGCCGAGGTCCGAAAAAAAATAGCCCTCGACAATAGTGTAGCCTTTTCCCGCCTTGCGCACACAGCCAACCGCCCGGGCGACGATCCTATGCGCCCGGCATTTGTTTCTGGGGATACAATCGTTCCTTACGCCGGCCGCGTCTTTAACGAAGACGAAGTCCAAGCCGCTGTATCATCCACGCTGGATTTCTGGCTCACGCTCGGTCCTGAGGGGGAGGCTTTTGAAAAGGAGCTGTCCGCATTTCTTGGCGTGAAGCACTCCTTGCTGGTGAACTCTGGTTCCTCCGCGAATCTGGTAGCTCTCTCGGCGCTTACAACACACAAGTTGCCCGCTCACAAGCGCATAAATCATGGCGACGAGGTGATTACATGCGCCGCCGGCTTTCCAACCACAGTTGCACCCATCATCCAATGCGGCGCCGTGCCCGTTTTCATCGATAACGATCCCCACACAGGAAATGCACGAGTCCATCAACTCGAAGCTGCCTATTCACCCGGAAAAACAAAGGCCGTTATGATGGCCCACACTTTGGGCAATCCGTTCGATCTGGGTGCAGTCCTGGCCTTTTGTAAAAAACACGGTCTCTGGCTGGTGGAGGACAATTGCGATGCCCTTGGCTGCACCTACTCGATGCCAATCGAAATGGCTAGGGCCCTCTCTCTGGAGCATCTTCTTAAAATTGCCGAAGCAGGTACGCACCCCCTCATCCGCTTTGAGGAAATTTTGGCCGGAAAGCGAAAAGTTCTGACTGCCCCCACCGGCACTTGGGGTGACCTCTCCACGCAATCCTTCTACCCACCCCACCATCTCACGATGGGCGAGGGGGGGGCTGTGAATATCATTAAGCACCCGCCCTTAAAAACCTACGCCGAAAGTTTCCGCGACTGGGGGCGTGATTGCTGGTGCCCGTCCGGCAAAGACAACACCTGCGGCAAACGCTTCGGGTGGAATCTCGGCGAACTCCCCCCCGGCTATGACCACAAATACATTTACAGCCATTTCGGCTACAACCTGAAGCCCCTCGATCCGCAAGCGGCCATCGGCCGAGTTCAACTGAAAAAGCTACCCTCCTTCATCGAAGCTCGGAAACAAAACTGGGAAACCCTGCGCCAGGACCTTGCAGACTTTGAGCAGTTCTTCGACTTCAGCCTCCCCACCCACGCCACCGCATGGAATAAGCACTCGCCTCGCAACGCTCGACTCTCAGCCTATGCATGGGACGCCACGGGTTGCCATACCGAGTGCTCATGGTTCGGTTTTATGATCCGAGTAAAACCAACGGCTCCCTTCACACACACTGATTTGGCCCGTTTCCTTGAAGAAAACAAAATTGGAAGCCGCATGCTCTTCGGCGGCAACCTTCTCCGCCAACCGCTCTTTGTTCAATTGAAAACAGACCGCCCTGAAGCATTCCGAACGATCGGAGATTACCCCGGCGCGGACACGATCATGAACACCGCGATCTTCCTAGGCACCTATCCCGGCCTTACGGCCGAAATGTTGAATTTTGAATTAGAAATTTTCCATCGCTTCCTAAAGAACGCATAAGTCTAGAAAAAAATGTCTGCGATATTAGAAAGCGATTTAGACAGGCTTGTTGAGAGAACAAGTGACTTATGGGAGGGGCTAAGGAATGCCCGCATATTCATTACCGGAGGAACTGGTTTTTTTGGCTGTTGGTTGCTGGCAAGTTTCTTAAGGGCTAATGCCGCCCATGATTTGAACGCAACCGCAGTCGTTCTTACCCGCGACCCTGCGGCATTTCAAAACAGACATCCGGAATTAACCGACCGGCATTCCCTTCTTCTCCATCGCGGAGAAATAACAACATTCGATTTTCCGGGCGGGAAATTCAGCCATGTCATTCATGCGGCGAGTGATCTAAGCCAGAGCAACCAACCAAATCCCGTGGGCCTGATTGAATCCACGCTAAAAGGATGTCGGAGGGTAATGGAATTTGCCATTTATAAAGGCGTTAAATCTTTGCTTTATACAAGTTCGGGAGCGGTTTATGGCCCCATGACACCCCGCCGCGGGCCCTTGACAGAAGAATCCAATGTGAGTGCTTTGCCTCTTAAAGCAAGCAGTGCCTATGCCGAAGCCAAGCGTTTGGGAGAATTGATTTGTGCTTTGACTGCGGAACCCCATGGCATTTCTCTTAAAATTGCACGGGGCTTTGCCTTTATTGGACCATACCTTGCACTTGAATCGCATCTGGCGGCAGCAAGCTTCATTCGTTCCGCCTTAAAAGGTGAAGACATTGTTATTCAAAGTCATGGAAAAACGATTCGCTCCTACTTATATGGAGCGGATCTGGCTCAATGGTTATGGACGATTCTGATCCACGGTCAGCATGCACAACCCTACAATGTTGGTTCGGATAATCCCATTTCGATCCAATCGCTTGCAGAGTCCATCATCGCGATGAGCGGATCCCAAAGCAAACTGAATATTATTAAGACCTTGCGCGACAATGAAGAGCCTGAGGTTTATCTTCCGAATATCGACCGCGCACGGACCGAGCTAAAGCTTGATATTTTTACAAAATTCGATGAGGCGATTCTCAATACATTTCTCCACCACCAACAAACCCGATAAAAATGAAAAAAAACAACCACAAATCCATTGCCAACCATGCGGAAAAGCATACACAAGATACAAATGCAGATAAAGATGCCGTAGGAAATAATTTTGAAACCTTAAATTTCTCATATCTAGATTGGGGATTTAAAATTTCAAACCGTGCTTAGTGCAATTATAGATTTTGCTCGCCAAGCGAGGATTGAAGCGCTTCGCATGGTGGCAAATGCGAAAGCATCGCATATCGGGGGAGCGCTTTCCATGACTGATCTGCTCGCGGTTTTATATTCCGGCATAATGAATATTCGACCCGAGCAACCCGATTGGCCTCTCCGCGACCGGTTTATTCTGAGCAAGGGCCACTCGTGCACCTCGCTCTACGCCACTCTCGCTTTGAAAGGCTTTTTCCCGATCGAGGAACTGGGCTCCTATGGTCAAAATGGATCCCGTCTTATGTCCCACATCAGTCACAAGGTGCCTGGCGTCGATTTTTCTACAGGATCGCTTGGCCACGGCCTGCCCTTCGGATGCGGCAAGGCGCTCGCCGCTAAACGCCGCTCACTGGCATGGCGAACTTTTGTGATGTTGAGCGATGGGGAGCTTGACGAAGGATCTAACTGGGAGGCAATACTTTTCGCCCCTCAGCACCGATTGGACAACCTTGTCGCTATTATCGACTATAACAAAATCCAAAGCCTCGGGCCTGTCTGTGATGTTCTGAATTTGGAGCCTTTGGCTGATAAATTTCGGGCTTTCCGCTGGAGTGTGCGTGAAATCGATGGGCACGACCACGGGGCTCTCTTCGATGCGCTTTTGCATGTTCCGTTTGAAAAAGATAAGCCTTCCTGCCTGATTGCACACACAGTCAAAGGCAAGGGTGTTGATTTCATGGAAAATACGCTCAAGTGGCACTATTCCTCCCCCACTCCTGAGCAACTCCAGTCAGCCCTAGAACAATTGGAAGTCCAAGGAAAGTAATATGAGGACAGCATTTATCCAAGAATTTATCGCCCAAGCGCGACTAAATCCCACTCTTTTCCTCGTAGTCGGAGATCTCGGCTATTCTGTTGTGGAACCTTTTGCCCAAGAGTTTCCGGATCGCTTTTTAAACGCTGGCGTTGCCGAACAAAATATGACAGGCGTTGCCGCAGGGCTAGCCTCCGAAGGCTATCATGTTTTTACTTACTCGATTGCAAATTTCCCGACCCTCCGTTGCTTGGAGCAAATTCGTAACGATATTTGCTACCATGGGTTTCCAGTCACTATCGTGTCGGTGGGCGCAGGTATGTCTTATGGCAATCTCGGCTATTCCCATCATGCCGTTCAAGATATTGCAATCCTCCGATCGCTACCCGGCATCTCGGTTCTTTCGCCAGCCGACCCTGGCGAAACAAAAGCCAGTGTTCGCTGGCTCTCAGCAAATCCAAGACCTTCCTACCTGAGGATCGGAAAAGCCGGAGAACCCAACTTGCATGCATCTTCCGAGGACATCGACTCTCCTATTCAAATCCGATCAGGAAATCCTTCCATCGGCTTGGTTGCAACAGGCTCCATACTAAAAATGGCCTTGGATCTTTTCGCAAATTACCCCCTGGAAAATTCCCCCACCATTTTTTCAATGCCTATGGTGAAGCCTGTTCTGCACTCGGCCATAAAATCTCTTTCAAGGTTCAGGCATATAATTGCATTAGAAGAACATATATCAGAGGGAGGCCTTTTTGCGGCATTGTCTGAAAACCTCCCCCCAACGATTTGCATTCATCAATGCTCAATAAACGACGAAACAACACAACTTGTTGGTTCGCAAGGATGGTTGATTGAGAAGAACGAGCTTTATCAAAAGGCAGCACTTATATTTAAGAGCCTGCAAGAAAAAACTTAATAGCAATATTGTTCTATTTTATTGTTAATTTGCTCGATGGAGTAATGGCATGAGGATAGTGGCGAACCGGGCAACGGGACAGAGTCCGAACCGCAAATAAAATCCGTCCTTGCACTAATAGAATGATAATACGGCCAGCCTCCCTGTATGAATGCAGGGTTTAAAGTTGGTGTAATATCCATAAGACTAATAACCCTAGATTCCGGGGTTCCAAAAACAGCAAC
>JBIPMC010000238.1:0-3671 GCA_044369345.1 Terrimicrobiaceae bacterium | reverse complement strand
AAGCAAATAGAGCGAAAGGATTTTGAGAACCGACCCGGGAATTTCCAGGTCGGACTTCACCAGCGCAGCCACAACGCCCAGCAGGAAAAAAAGGATAGCGGGTTGCAATAGGTATTCCCAAGGGCTCATTCGGCGCGCAAATTTAGTGCGACCGCTTTGTTTGTGAAGCAGGAAACTCCATGAAAACCATTCTCCTTGTCGCCACCCTTGCCCTCGCCGCTTGTTCCACCACGCCGAAACTCCCGCCGCTCCGCACCGTCGAGCATGTGGATCTTGAGCGATTCATGGGCGATTGGCATGTTGTCGGAACGATTCCATGGCTCGTCGAAAAAAATAATGTCGGCACGATGGACATCTACAATTTCCGCCCTGACGGAAAAATTGATGTCACCTATGCGTTCCACAAAAAATCCCTCGACGCCCCGCGCCAAGAAATGAAGGCCGTCGCCCGCGTGGTCGATACTCGAAGCAACGCCGAGTGGCGCGTCCAATTCCTCTGGCCCTTCGAGGCACAGTTCCTCGTGATCGACCTCTCGCCAGACTACCGATTCACAACCATCGGCTACCCGAATCGCGACCTTATTTGGATCATGAGCCGTTCGCCGGAGATGTCCGAAAAAGACTACGCCCGCGCCCTTGAGGTTGCGAAGTCGCAGGGTTACGACATCTCGAGAATCCAAAAAGTACCCCAGCGCCGGGCACCTCAACATTAATCTCAAAGATGGCTCGAAGGGTCTTTGCGGTTGACCATCATGGCGGCTATCCTTAGTTTTCTGCCTCGCCTTAGCCCATGGCCAAACCAGCCACCGAACCTCCCCTGCCTGTTACCTCAAACAAGACCACACTGCTCCACTCGAATGGCTCTGGGCGGTTCAACCAAGAGACTTGGGATCTCTTGCCTGTGAGCATATGGAAACTCTCGGCCGAGGGAATCGTGCTGGGAACCAACCGCGCTTGCGGGGAACTTTTGGGCTACGAAGCCGAGGAATTCGTCAACCGCCCGGTCGATGATTTCCTCGTGGACTCAATTAGTTTCAAATTTCTCCGGAGCAGCATCGAAGTACTCGGAAAGCTGGCGAACCAAGAAGCTTGCCTGCGTTGCAAAGATGGCTCGACCAGGCATGTCGTAATCGATGCCGGCCCGGATCACCCGGGCGGGAGCTTGCGCGAAATCTACTGCGTCATCACCGACCACTCTCACCGCAAAAGAGCCGAGGGCCACGCACGCGAGCAGACTGAGCTTTTGCTCCGCAACGAGGAGGCGATCATTATCCAAAACCTCGAAGGGTTAGTGATTTACTGGAGCATAGGTGCGGAGAGGCTTTATGGCCTGCCTTGCTACGAGGTTATCGGCCGCCCCCTCCCCAGGGAACTTGGTGGAGACAGCTCATTGCTGGAAAAGGTGAGACAGTCGGTTCTCGAACAGGGGGAATGGAGAGGGGAAATCCAGAACACCACCACGACAGGAACCCCCTTTATCGCAGAAAGTCGTTGGGTTCTCCTGCGTGACCAACCCGGAAATCCCCAGTCGATTCTCATCATCAACGAAGATGCCTCCGAATCCCGCCTCCTCGCAGAGGAACGCCTCCGCGCCCAGCGACAGGAGTGCATAGGAAACCTCGCCGGCGGGATCGCCCATGACCTGAACAATGTTTTGCAGCCGATTTCGATCGCACTCGAAATGTTTCGAACCCGCTTGGCCGACAACGAGAGCCAGGAGGTTCTCGGAATTTTGGACTCGAATGTGCGCCGCGCCACCGAACTCGTCCGGCAGATTCTTAGCTTTACCAGCGGAGTCCGCCCGGAACATCAAACCGTAGAAGTGCACTCGCTCTTTGGCGAGGTGGCGAATTTTGTCCGGCAGACTTTTCCCAAAACCATTCAACTCCATATTTCGGTCGAGGACAAAATCCCAGCCATTCTGGGGGACCAAACGCAAATGGAGCAGGTGCTGTTGAACCTGTGCGTCAATGCACGCGATGCCATGCCTTCGGGTGGCGAGCTGCATCTGTCTGCAAAGTCGCATCTGGTGGAGGAAAATTCCGCTATTATCCCCCAAGCCTCCGGCGAAAGAAGGCGCACTGACAACCTGCGCACGAAGCCGGGCAGATATGTCAGCTTGACGGTCCGCGATTCCGGTCTGGGAATTCCTCGCGTCATTCGCAACAAAATTTTCGAACCCTTTTTTACCACAAAGGGCCCCGATAAAGGAACGGGACTGGGATTGGCCACAGTGCTCGGAATTATCCGGAGGCACGGGGGATCCCTCAATCTGGAGACCGAGGAGGGTCAGGGCAGTTCCTTCCATGTCCTCCTACCCGCCGCAGGCCCAAGCCCCACGGATACCAATAAAACCGGCACCACATCCCCTCAAACCAATACCCCTTGCGGCGAGGAAACTATTTTGCTGGTCGATGACGAACCGAGCGTTTTGAAGGTCATTCAACGATCTCTGGAAAAATCGGGCTACCGCGTACTGACAGCAAAAGATGGCGAAGAGGGTTTCTCGCTTTTCAAACATCACGCCGGGGAAATCCATCTCGTCATCACCGATATGTCGATGCCCGGAATGGACGGCCCAGAAATGATTGCGGCAATCCACAATGTCTCGCCGTCGGTGCCAATATTGGGAACAAGCGGTCTCGATACCCAGCCCGATAAAGAGACGCTTCGCAGCCTCGGCCTGCAAAAAATTCTCGGCAAACCCTGCAATTCCCAGACCATACTTCAAGCGATTCGCCAAGTCCTCGATGAGCAGCAATTACATAAGTCCTGACCAGTTTTACGGAAAGTCTGTCAGAGCCCCTAAGGATATCCCCGATATCCGAGCAAGAATTTTGCCGGCATTCGCGATCTTGCTCGTCTTGGAAATTGTCGTTTCCGTTGTGGCTTTCCGGTTTTGGTGCCAACAAGACCTCACAACTGAAGACCAACGCACACTTTTTCGCGCGAACGAAATCGTCGCCGAAGCCCGCCATGACTCTCTTCAACTCAGCCGTCTCATCGATCAGGCGATCGCCTCTCCTGGAAACGAAAACATCAAAAATTACGCGACTCTGGTCCAAAAAAAATCGAGCCCAGCTTTGGAAGCTCCCGCGACGCCCGACACGATCCTCAACACACTGCATGATGTAACGCCTTCGAATTTGAATTTTTTCAATACATCTGTTTCGTTTGGTAAAAGCGAGTGGCTGCGATTTGACCGAGTGGCAGATGACTTTGCGAAGCTCCGCGAAATCGATGAAAAAGCCCTCGCGCTTTTGCTATTCAACAACGAGGCCACTGGCAAATCCTCAGCTACCGACCGTGGAGATCCTGAGGTCGTCCGTGCGCTTTTGAACGAACAATCCTATCAAGCCAGACGCACCCGATTGAACGACGATTTCTCAGCGATGCAGGCGGCACTGGATTTGAGAATCCTCACGCTCCTCAACGAAAACGCCGCCAATGGCCGGATGTTTTTTGGCACGGCGCTCACCGCCCTCGCCCTTCTCCTGCCTGCAACATTGTTTCTCGGCTTATTCCTTCACAGCCATGAATCGCGCATTCACAATTTTCACAAAACCCAGGTTCGCCGACTCAAGGACGATTTGTCGAGAATCCGAGGAGAACTTTCCCAACGCCAATCGAGCCGTGGAAATCCGGCCCAAAACATGTTTGGCGGCGACTTG
>JBIPMC010000133.1:0-5656 GCA_044369345.1 Terrimicrobiaceae bacterium | reverse complement strand
GCGCTGCTCGATTCCGGCCAACTCCTCCTGAAGAAAATCCTCGAGCGAGTGACCCATCTCTACTTTCCGCAAACGATCCCGCACATTTCGCGAACCGCCTGCTCGAGACCCACGGAAACTGACCGAGAGATAATCGAGTGGCCGATGTTGAGTTCCTCCAAGCCCGGCAAGGTCAGGATCGCGGCGGTATTTTCGTAGTTGAGGCCATGCCCCGCATTGACGCGTAGCCCGAGATCAAGCGCGAGGCCCGCGCCCCGGCGGAGTTTTTCGAGTTCGAGTTGGCGCTCCGCGCCGAAGGCATTCGCATAGGCCCCGGTGTGAAGCTCCACAAATTCCGCCCGCAACTCGGCGGCAGCACGGAGTTGAGGCTCCTCGGGATCGATGAAAAGGCTCACGCGCGCGCCGGCGTCCTGAAGTTTCGCAACGATCGGTCGCAACCGCTCGATCTGCCCGGCGCAATCGAGGCCGCCTTCGGTCGTCACTTCGCGGCGGTTTTCCGGAACGAGGCAAACATCGTGGGGTTTTACCTGGAGGGCGATTTGCACGATGTCATCGGAGAGACCCATTTCGAGATTGAGCTTCGTGGTGATTCGCTCGCGGAGCTCGAAAATATCCCGGTCTTGGATATGGCGCCGGTCCTCGCGCAAGTGGGCGGTGATCCCCGAAGCACCCGCTTTTTCCGCAACCAACGCGGCGGCGACGGGATCGGGTTCGGCATTGGGACTCTCTGGTGTTTCGCGGTAGCGCGCCTGCCGCAAGGTCGCGACATGGTCGATATTGACTCCAAGGCTTGGCATGACTCCGATCATTCCGTTGCAAGGTTCGCGGGGCAAGACCGGCGTCGCAGAGGAATCCCACAGACTTGATCACAAAGACCTCCGCGCATATCCCATGCGGGTGAATTTCAAGGCTCTCCAAGCCCGTCTTCCCGAGATCGCGATCGTGCTCATCGCAATTTTTCTTCGCGCCTGGCTGATCGAAATCAAGCCCGCGCACTTCGACGAAGGCATCAACGGCTGGTTCGCCGACCAGATGAAGGCGACGGGCTACCACAAATACGACCCGACCAACTACCATGGCCCGCTCCATTTCTACGCCGTCTTCCTCTCCCAAACCCTCTTCGGGCGCGAACTCTGGGCCCTGCGGGCGCCTGCGATTCTGGCGAGTATCCTAAGCGTCCTCGCCATCTTGCGCTTCCGCGATTTCTTTGGCCAACCGGCGGCGCGCTTTGCCGCTCTCGCGATGGCGGTCTCCCCCGCCTATGTCTTCTACGGCCGCTACTCGATCCACGAATCCTGGCAGGTTCTTTTCTCGATCCTCCTGCTCCACGCCATCCTCGGCCTCTGGCAGACCGGCGCGCGCAAGCACCTCTTCATGCTGGCGGCCGGCGCAGCGGGAATGATCCTCACGAAGGAAACCTATCTCCTCCATATCGGCTGTCTCCTTCTCGCGGTGCCCGTGCTTTTGGTTTGGAAATTCGTTTCGCCGCCGAACCCCGGTTGGCCGATTGCGAAGCAAAGCTGGACCCGCGACGATGTCGTCACGAGCTTCGGCGTCTCGGCGCTGGTGATCGTCTTTTTCTACTCCGGAACCTTTCTCGACTTCCGAGCCGTAAGCGGGCTTTGGGAAACCCACGCGGCGTGGTTTAAAACCGGCATGGAGGCCGGCGGACATGAAAAAACCACCTATGATCTCGTTGGTCCGCTGAACTACTACTGGCTCGCCTTGATGGCGCGCTGCTTCGAGTGGCCCGCCCTACTCGGGGTCGTAGCCGGTCTCCGCTACATCCTCCCTTCGGACTCGCGCTACCGCTACATCGCCATCGCCTCCGCAGGCACTCTCCTCGCCTACTCGATCATTTCCTACAAAACCCCATGGTGCATCATTTCGATGCTCTGGCCTTTTTACCTTTTGCTTGGCGCGGTGATTCAGGAAGCGGTTTCGAAAACCCACCGCCGCGTTTTTTGGTGGATCGCCGTGCCTTTGCTTGCCGCCTCGCTCGCCTACACCGTTCGCCTGAATTTCCTCATCTTCACCGATGACCGCGAACCATATGTCTATGTACAGACCTACGAGGACATTAACCGCGTCACCAACCCTATCCTGAAAGTCGCAAAATCTGAACCCGACGGATATCAGATGGAAGGTGCCATCGTGCTAGATAGCTACTACCCGCTGCCTTGGATTTTCGGGGACTTCACGCGAATCGGCTATTTCGACAAAACCAACCCGCCCCCGCGCTGGAACTACGATTTTCTGATGATCGAGTCGGCGAAGGAGTCGGAGATCGAACCCAAACTCGGGCGGCCTTATCTTAAAATTCCTTTCCGTTTGCGCAGCGGTCAGGAGCCTTGCACCGCCTATCTTGCCTCCGACATTTTTGAGGAAGTCCTCGGGCGGAAAGCCGACATCATCCCCTTACCCAATACAGCGCTGTGATCGGTCAAAAATCCGCCACCGGCGAAATCCTCTCACGCCTAGCCACGGCTTTGCTCGTTGCGACGGCCATCGCCGTGCTGATTGGAATCGCCAGCGCTTTTGCCACGAAGGGCATCACCCGCCCGGGCGCTTTTTTCTCCCTCGGCAGCGGATTGATCGCCGGCTGCCTCACCTTTCTTTTCAGCCGCGACCCGAACTGCCCGGCGCCAAATGCCTTGGACATTCTGATGCTCTTCGTCTTTGGCATCGCCTCCTTCCGCGCGTTTGCGTGGCTGATTTACTCTGTGGGGGACTCGTGGCGGATTCTTTCGCCGAACAACCTCGGCGACCTGTCGCTCCATCTGCACTTCATCCGCTACCTCGCCGCTGGGGCGCCGTTCTGGCCCGAGAGTCCAATCCTATCAGGCACGCCGCTCATCTACCCGCTCGGTGCGGATTTCTTCAACAGCCTCCTTTCCCTCGGCGGCTTGCCAGTCGAACGAGGGCTAGTTGCGACCGGCTTGATGGGCGCGGCGCTCTCCGCATGGGCGCTATGGCGCTGGGGTGGTGCGTTTGCTATCGCGGCTTTGTTGTTCAATGGCGGAATCCTCGGATTCACAGTGTTTCAGTCCGGTCAGGTTCAGGATTTCCAATCCGACGCAGCGTGGAAAAATCTCTTTCTATCCATTCTGGTACCGCAGCGCGGAATGCTCTTCGCGCTTCCGACCGGATTACTCCTGCTCCGAAGCTTGCGGGAGGATTTCTTCGGCAACGGCTCCGGAGTACCGCGCATCTCCCAATTCCTCCTCTATGTCTCAATGCCGATTTTTAGCATCCACACCTTCCTTTTTATCAGCCTGGTCCTCGCCGCGATTTTTCTGTTTCAACCTACCTCGCGCTGGAGGCTTTTTGTTTTCGTCCTCGCGGCCGTTCCGCTGGCGACGCTCGGTGTGTGGCTGGTGACTGGTGGCTTCTCCGCCGTCTCCGGACTGCGTTGGCAACCCGGTTGGATGCAAGGCGAGGACGGATGGAGATTTTGGGTTCTGAATTTCGGCGTCCTTCTCGCGATCGCTCCGGTGCTTTTTTGGAAAGCCATCGTGCGCGGGTCGGCGCAGTCGCGGGCCTTCGGTTCGGTTTGTTTCGCGGTGTTTGCGATGTGCTGTTTTGTGTCCTTCGCACCATGGGAGTGGGACAACACAAAACTCCTCATCTGGGCATGGCTCGCCGCCGCACCTCTGATTTGGACAGAGGTTCTCAGACCTCTTCCATCAATTGCTCGCGTGGGGCTTTGCGTCCTGCTGTTTTTTTCGGGAGCCGGGTCGTTGGTTGGCGGGCTGGACCGTCGCCACGGCTATGATCTCGCCTCACGGACCGAGTTGGCAGCGACAGCCATCGCCTTCAAAGATGTACCGCTACTGGACCGGATCGCGATTACGCCACAATTCAACCACCCGGTGATTCTCCTCGGTCGCCCCGTGGTTTGCGGCTACGAGGGCCACTTGTGGAGCCACGGCCTCCACTACCAAGGCAAACTCACAAAGCTCCAGCAGGTCTTGGATCAAGCCCCCGGCTGGATGGAAACCGCGAAAGACATCGGCGCTCAATGGGTTCTGCCCCCGTGCCGGGCGACACCGATCAAAGTCTCCGACTAACCCGAATCAGGAGGGAATCGCCCGCCACAGCATCACCATGATGGTGAGAAGAATCAGGCAGAGGACAAGAAATTTGACGCGGGCAGCATTGAGGTCTTTGCTCAAGCGCGTTTTGCCTCGGCGGATTGGTTGGGAGCCTCTGGAAACCCTCGCTCCGCCTAGCGAAATCGCAGGAACCGCAAAGTCGGCATGAAGTTTCGCCTTTTGCTTTTTCTCCATCTGCTTCGGAATTTTTACAAGCAGCTTATTGAGTTCCGCTTCGCGCTTTTTGAGTTCGAGCTGCTCCATGTCGAGGCGGCGCTGCTCATTCGTGACTTTGGTGGATGAAGAAATCTTGCGGAGCGCCATGGACTATTTGCCTGTGGTGACGGACCAGATGTAGACGAGAAGTGCGGCCACCGCGATTACCTGAATCGGCAGAGTGAAAGCGAAGCCGCTCTTGAGCCAGTAATTAAACCCGCGATCCTCTTCGGCGAGTTGGTAATCCATTTCCAGCGAGGGATGCGAAGCCTCCCCTGTGGTGTCCACCGCGAGTTTGGCTTGGGCCTTGATGTATTCGGCGCGCGCGTCCTCGACCGAGCTGAGCGCCTTGCTAAGCTCGCGCGGGAGGTCTTGGGGGTGCCAACTGCGGGCGTTGATCGACTCGATGTGATGAAGATGCTGGGTGAAGGAATTGTAGATCGTGTTCATTTGCTCAACGCGCTTCTGCGATTCCTCGATCTCGCGTTGAACAACAACCAGAGCACGCGTGAGTTTGTCGAGCATCTCTGTGCGACCTTGCTCAAGTGAGTCCTGGCGCCGCTTCAACTCCTCCAGACGGGCTTTCTCCCGCTCGATCTCTTCCTGCTTTTGCTTAAGGCTTTCGAGTTCCGCGCGGACTTGCTGGACTTTGTCACCGAGCTCTCCGGCGTTTTCTGCATCAAGATTGAGAAGGGATTCAGAGAATTGAGCGCGCGGGTCGGAAGGCATGATACCCGGTAGGCATACCCACCTGGACCGCAAATCTCCAGAAAAAATCCCGGATCAATTTGCCGGTGCTGAATCGTCGGCCAGGGGTTTGAAATGCCCTTTTTCGTCGCGGTAAAATCCGCGCACCAACACCGGTGCCTGACCGTTGTGGCTTTTTATTTGAAACATCTGCACGAGGTCTTGGAGGGACCATGTTCCGCGCTTCACGCGTCCGGTTTTATCCACGATCCGGTCAAATGGCCTCGTGAGCTTGGCGTATTCCGCATCGCTCAAGCGCGCGGCCTTGAGCTTTTGAGGATTGAAAAGACTGATCCACCAGCCTCCGTAAGCGTCAGGTGCCGTGGGTGGAATAATGAGAAAGCCAATGTCGCCGACACATTTTTTCCCGCCGGCGAGAGGCAGCGAGTAGATCACGCCGACTTCCTTGCGGGACGAGAGAAAGCCCGCAAGGAAGCTCCGCAAAACCCGGCGAATTTTGTCATCGGAGCCCCCCCGACCGTAGGCACCAAACTCCACCGCGCCAGGGTCATCGGGATCGCCGTAAATGTTCATCTCGATTAGTCCATTGATGCGAAACGACAGATACGGGATGTTTTTGTAGATGCCGTTATCGATGG
>JBIPMC010000132.1:0-5671 GCA_044369345.1 Terrimicrobiaceae bacterium | reverse complement strand
GAAATCCACGCATTCGCAGACCGTGAGTTCCTCATGCGCGATGCTGAATTGCGGCACATACGAGATTTCGCTGGGGAGGAAATCATCTGTTTGGAGGTTGCGACCTTTCCAGAAAATCGACCCGTCCTCGTCGCCGTCAGCGATGCCTGCCACGAGTTTGAGCAGGGTTGTTTTTCCGCAACCCGAAGGCCCGATGATGGCCCCGAAATGGCCTAGAGGAAAATGTGCCGAGACTTTGGAAAGAAGGGTTTTCTCACCCTCGGGTGAGGGGACTTGCAGGCTGATATCGGTGATCTCGAGCATGGCGGCCGGATGAGTCTTATCTCCAAAAAGAGAGGAGGTATTAAAGTGAATTTGGGTTTATGGCCATTGGGAGCTTCAAAGTCGAGTGAGGCTTTATCCAAAAGTCGGCCCACGAATGGGGCAAATCCCAAATCGAAAACCTGAATGGCTGACCTCCGTGTCGGCCCAAGCCTCAGGCGCGAAGCGCCGTTCTTTCCGGTTTCCGATCTCACATTTCTGCTCTCCGCAAAGGGGGCACGGCCGTCCCGGCCGTAAAAGACACTGGCCCGCGAATCACGCAAATCCCCGCGAATGGAGAAAATCCCAAATCGAAAACCAAACCGTAGGGGCGGCTAGCCGAGCCGACCCAAGCTTCAGGCTCGAAGCACCGTCCCGCCCGCGCCAAAACCTCCCGCAGGGGCGCTGAGGCGCAGGGAAGAGAGACAAAACCGGGAATTCGAAAAGCGATGATACTCGGGATTGAGCCTTTTCGCCAGAGGGTCGCTATTTTCGCATGGCACCATATCGGGGATTGCGCGCGTGGTGGCGGACGACCAAAATCCGAATGTCGGCACCGGTCTCGCGGAAAAGAAAATTGTAGGGGAACCTCTGCAGGTTCGCCCGCTTGTAACCGCCGCCCGCTCGTTGAAATGCTCGGGTTTTTCAGCAACCTCTAAAACCTTGCCTCGAAATTCCTCATAAAAATCATCCGCCAACCGGGAATCTGCCACATCCTCATAATATCTCATGATGGCATCCACTTCAGCGAAGCCCCGGGGATGGAAACAAACATTCACCGTGTTCGCCGGCTCAGAATTTTTTGATCAAATTCGCCGAGAGCCAGCCCCAACGAGGGGTTGTCATCCAGCTCTGCATCGCGCCGCACCGCTTCCGCAAGGCCGCCATTGGCTTCCGAAAAGAGCCCAGGCAATGAATCCAGAATGTGCATGGCCAAAGTGGCCCTCTGGTGTTCGGGGAGTTCCAATGCAAGGTTTTCAACTATGGCGAGCGTGGTCATATAGCGAAATTGCGAATGGTCAAACGAAGGGCAATGGGGATCTGCAAGGAGCCAAGTCCGCGGAGATTTCCTTAAGGATCGCGAATCGATCATGACCCTCATATCGAAACCACAGGGGCGGGGCGGTTCGCCGAGCGGTCCCAAACCTCAGGCGCGAATGCGCCGTTGTTTCCGGTTTCCGGTTTCCCATTTCCGCTCTAAATCAAAGGGGGCACGGCCGTCCCGGCCGTGAAAGACTCCGGCCCGCGAATTCTCAGAAAATCTCCGCGAATCAAAAAAACGCCCCAGCAAATCGGGTTTTCGCAAAGCATTCGCTTTCACCAAAGTCTCCTGCAGAATGTTTCAATATGTGGGACTGCCCCCCCTCTCGGCCATGGTGAGAAGAGTCCTTGGAGCGGGCTTTCATGCGGAGGCGGGGGCGAAGGCTTCTTTGAGGACGGCTTGGAGGAGGTTGGCGGCGTGGGTGCGGGCGTGCTCGATCTCCACTTCCAGCGCGCGGCAGGTCGTCATTAGTGCCTCCACCCGCTCCACGATCGCGGCTTGCTCGGCGAGGGGTGGGAGAGGGATGGGCGTGTTAATGACAGTGTCTTGATTGACCTTCGGCATGTTGCCCGCTGAACCCGATGCCTTGCTCTTGAAATAGTCACGAGTGATTCGGGCCGACAGCACATGATGCAAGTAGTCCGTGCTCTCAGAGAACACCGCTCGGCATTTCATCATCAAGTCTGGGTATATGAACTCCGAGTCATCTCCGCGATAGACGGCAGCGGTCCCAACAAGCTCCAACGAGTTCGCCCGCTGAATCAAGATGTCACCGTCTCTGAGCCAAAGGTAAGAGTCCTCTTCGACATCGAGATCGAGATACTTGATTTGGCTTCCATCGAATGTGCCCGAAGAAGTTGCCGAAAGCTTCAAAGTCTTGGCGGTGGTCACATGCTCGACTGGCTTCAACGAAACTCCGTTTCGGGGCTTCTCTTCGAGAGTTGCACCCAGCCGGCACCACTCCCAGCCCTGCGGAATCTCGAAGGGGATTTCGGTGGGGGTGATTTTGGGCAGGGGCTTTTCGGGGCGGAGTTTCTTGGCGGCGATGAGGCGGGCTTTTTCGGCTTGGATGCGGTGGAGGAGCTGGCTCGCGGGTTCCACGTCCGGGTGGGCGGCGCGCCAGTCGGCGGTCAGCTTGCCCGCAATCGCCTCCTGCAGGATGGCTTGCTTGAGCTTGGCGAGGACGGATTGCTGGTGGGTGATTTCGTGCTGTGCCAGCGCCAGTTTGGTGCGGCCCTTGTTGATCTGTTTGATGAGGTCGTGCTGTTCCGCGAGAGGCGGGAGATTCAGCTGATAGTTCAGGAAGAAGTCTTCATTGACGCGCTTGCGGTTGGTGTTGCCGCGACTGGCCTTGATGCAGGTTTCGAGGAAGACCGGCGACTGTAGGAAGACATTGAAAAACTCGCGCTCAACCTCGTCCTCGTTGATGTCGAAGGAGAGGAAGTCGTTAGTGACAATCGCGCCTTCGAGTTCATCCGGGATGATGCCGAAGGCGCCATTGCGGGCGTCAATGCGGCTGAGAATGAACTGACCGGAGGAGACGCTGAACTGGTTCTTCGTAAGAATCGTCGAGCCATCCTGAGTGCCGCGCAGCACGACGCCTTTGTAGTTGGTGCGAATGGTGACTTGCTTGTAGCTAGTGCCGTCTTCGATTACCACCGGGGTCTTGTTGCGGGTTAGGATGTCGCCAATGCGTTTCATTTTGTGGCGTATTCATTTTCTACAGCTGCGAGTGCTCTACCCAAGCGTTCCAGTGATTTTCGGAACTCGGTGAGGCAGTCATTCACGCTGAGTGCGCGTTCCTCCATGGTGGAGTTCGGATTCTTCACATCCAAATCAAAACCCCGCTTCAAATCCCCGACCTTCACCTTCCACGCTACATCGCGTTCCTCCCGTTTGTCCCACCATTCCATCAGCGGTGCGAACTCGTCGAACTGGATGGCTTTGGTTTTGGAGTAGCTCTTTTGGCCCTCGGGCAAGCGGTGCTCCCAATACCAGATTTCCTTCGTGGGCGTGCCTTTTTGGAAGAAGAGCAGGTTCGTGGAGACGGTGGCGGGGAAGAAGGTTGACTGCGGGAGGCGGACGATGGTGTGGAGGTTGCAGTCGGTGAGGAGTTTTTCGCGGATGCGCTCCTTGTAGCCGTCGCCCGTGATGCAGCCGTCCGGCAGGACGATGGCGGCGCGGCCACCGGGCTTGAGCAGCTGGATCATGAGGATGACGAAGAGGTCGGCGGATTCGCGGCAGCGGAAGGACTGCGGGAAGTTCGTCTCGACTCCATCGGCGATGCCGGCGCCGAAGGGCGGGTTGGCGAGGATGCAATCCACCTGCTGTTTCGGGCCGATGGTGTTGTATTCGGTCTTGAGGCTGTCGCGGTAGTGGTAGTCGGGCTCATCGATGCCGTGGAGGATGAGATTGGTGAGGCCGAGGACATAGGCGACGGGTTTGTATTCCCAGCCGGTGATGGATTTTTGAAGAATGGCTTCTTCATCGAGGCTGCGGACGAATTTCTCGCGGATGTGGTCGATGGCGGCGCTGAGAAAGCCGCCTGTGCCAGCGGCGGGGTCGAGCACGCGATCACCGAGCTTAGGCGCGGTCATGCTGGTCATGAGCTGGGTGATGGCGCGGGGCGTGTAGTATTCGCCCTTGTTGCCCGCATCGCGCAGCTCGATGAGGATGGACTCGTAGATGGTGCCGAATATGTGGCGGTCTTCGCTGTTGTTGAAGTCGAAGCCGTTGAGCTGATTGATGACCTTGCGCATGGCGTAGCCGGACTTCATGTAGTTGTTCAGCCCGTCGAACACCTCGCGCACGAGGCCCGCACGCTGCGGGGAGTGGGCGGCCTTGAGATCCTTGAGCACGGCAAAGAGGCCGGTGGTCGGATGGTCAATGAAGACGAGGAGTTCGTCACCCGTGATGCCTTCGGGATTCGCGGCCCAGTTCCGCCACTGGAACTTCTCGGGAATCACGGATTGGTAGCCCTCGCGAATCAGCTCCAGCTCCTGATCCTTGTCGTCCATGATTTTCAGGAAGAGCATCCAGCCGAGCTGCTCCAATCGCTGGGCATCGCCGGAGATTCCCTGGTCTTCGTTCCGCATGATGTTGCGGACATTTTTGATGATGGCTGAGATGTTGGGCATTGTGGGTAAGGATGAAGGCGGAAGGAGAAATTATGAAGAGTTGGATTTAGAAAGTAGTTGACGAAATGGCGGCGTGTTGGAGATTGAGCATCAAGTTGGGTCGGAAATATTCGACCGGCGCTAGGCTTCTGGAAATATCCGGAGGCCTTTCGCATTTTTAGGCAATGCGCAGTAGCCCGACGCCCTCCGTTTCCGCATCGGCATTCCGATGGAGCTTTGATTGTATGATCTCAAAGGCGCGATTCGGTTGATTGGGGCGGAGGTGGTGCAAGCCGATGGGCCGGGCGATCAAGTCGGCCAACTGAAGTCCCGCTGAGTTTGCCGTTTTGGGCACCATCACCAGTTCGAAGGGTAGCTGGCGAGAGTGGGCATTCGTGATGTCGCAGAATCGCCGGAAGGTCAGTTCGAGTTCCTTGTCTTCCTTGCGTCCACGGCACTCGACGACAATGTGGGTGCTCCGTTCCGTCTGCCCGCGTGTTTTCAAAAATTGAAAAACGGCATTCAGGCCGGTCTCCATGGCGTAGTCGTAGGTTCCGCCAGGATGATCGGGGGCATGGCGGGCGGCGAAGGCATGTTTGTCGATGATGACAGCGACGATGGTGGCAGGGAGCTCCTGCATCAGGCGGGTGAGTTCGGACAAGAAAGGCTCCCGCCTGTGCCGCTGGATCAAAAAGGAAAACGCACCATGGGGCTTGCGGATGTCGCGCTCGTGCAAAACGATTTCATCATGGCCCCAGTGCCTGATTTTGAACTCCTGGAGATCACGGCAGACCTGTTGGCTGTAATCGGTCTTTCGAATCATCGCAAAAGCCAGGACGAAGGCGGGGTATTGGGGGTTGATGCTCGTAAGGCTGTGGTCGCCGCTCTCATCCACAAAGACGAGATAGTCACCAAACTCGGGTGATGGGGGCTCTGTTTGAATTGGAGGGCTGGGAGACACGGAATTGGATCAGGCGACTTTGTAGATTTCGGAGGTCAGCGTGTGGACCGCATCGTCATATCCGGTTTTTCCGCCAAAGGCGCGGATGATCTCGACCGGGGAACCGAGCTTGTTGAGAGGATCGAGGCGGATGATTTCCGGTTGCTCGAAATCGAGGCCTCCGTCATCGGCATACTTTTCGAGAAGGCTCTCAAGGACCTTGCGGGCGAGCCCTTCGTGGCGACCGAAGACATCTCGCTTCTTTACGGCCTC
>JBIPMC010000006.1:0-18161 GCA_044369345.1 Terrimicrobiaceae bacterium | reverse complement strand
AAACTCGCGATATTCCGAAAACCTACCGGGTTTTTAGGGAGCTGACGCTGGTGAGTATGCCGGCGATCATGGAGTAAGCGACGATACCGACGAAGAGGGCGACGAGCAGGATGATGGCAGGTTGGACGAGGGTGGTGAGGTGGCCGATGCGTGTGGTGAGGTCGCGGTCGAAGCGTTTGGCAGCACGCTCGAGGGCGCCAGCGATGTCGCCGGTTTGTTCGCCGACGGCGAGGATGTCCATCATCACGGGCGGGAAAAATCCGACGCGGCGGAGCGCGGAGGCGAGGCTGGTGCCTTCGCCAACCATGGCGGCGACTTTCACGAGGAGGGCCTTGAGGTAGACATTTGCCGTGGCGGCGGTCATGAGCTGAATGCCGTGGAGGAGCGCGACGCCGTTCGAGACGAGGGTCGAGAGGGTTTGCAGCATCTCTGCGAAAAATTTGGCCTGAAGGACGGGTCCGACCACGGGCAGGCCGAGCATGGTTTCATGCCACCAATCGCGGCCGGCGGGGGTCCGCACGGCGAAGCGGGTGAGCAGAACGATGAGGCCGATGAAGGCGATGATGGCCCACCACCATTTCCCGCAGAACTGGCTTGTGGAGATAAGGAGTTGGGTGATGAGCGGGAGCTTTTGGCCGGTTTTTCCTAGTAGGCTGGAAAGCTGGGGTACCAGAAAGGTGAGAAAGACAAACATCAGGACAATCGCGGAAGCGAAAACAATGGCGGGGTAGAGTAGGGAGGAAACGACGCGGCTGCGGAGGTCTTGGATGAGCGTGAGGTAGGCGCACTGACGTTTGAGGATTTGGGGTAGCGCGCCAGAGGCTTCGCCAGCAGCGACGAGGTTGCAGTAGAGCGAGTCGAAGGTGCGGCCGCAGTCATGCAAAGCGGTGGAGAAGCTAAAGCCATCGCGCACGCGTTGGCGGAGGCGGGCCGCGATGGGCTGGACACCGGATTTTTCCTGGCGTTGCTCGATGACTTTGAGAGCGCCCTCGAGTTTGAGGCCGGCTTCGAGGAGTTCGGCGAGTTCCTCAGTAAAATATAAAAGCTGGGTGGTATTGAGCCGGGGGAGGGGGGCGTCGGAGGAGGAGGTTTTTTTAGAGGCTTCAGGGGAACCGTCGGCACTGGAGACGCTCACGGGTTGGAGTCCGCGTTCGCGCAAAAGCCGGTAGGCCTCGCCGCGCGAGTGGGCGGTCAGCCGACCCGTGGTCCGCGAGCCTGTGGAGTCGGTAGCTTGGTAGGCAAACTCGGCCATGGGGATTTAGGAGGAATTTTTCACCACGGAGGACACGGAGGCAAAGAAGAGTAGGGAGAGCAGGATTATTGGGATTCCTCCTCTGCGCTCTCTGTGTCCTCTGTGGTCAAATCTCATGGATTATTCGTCGATGACTTCGAGTTCGCTGCTGGTGACGCGGATGACTTCCTCGATCGAGGTGACGCCTTGGGCGACGCGGTTCCAACCGTCCTTTCGGAGGGGTGCCATGCCTTCGCGGATGGCGAGATCGCGGAGTTCGGAGGCTGCGGCGCGGCGTTGGATGAGTTCCTGGAGGCGCGTGCTCATCATACAAATCTCGAAGAGCGCCGTACGGCCGGAATAGCCCGAGTGGCGGCATTTTTCGCAGCCGACGGGGCGTCGGATTTTGTCAGCCCACTCGGTCGGGTAGCCGATTTCGGCCAAACGCTCGGGGCTGAATTTGGCAGGCTGTGAGCAGTGCGGGCAGAGTCGGCGCACGAGGCGTTGAGCGATGAAGGCGCGTACGGAGGAGCCGACAAGGAATGGCTCGACCCCCATGTCGAGCAGGCGGGTGATGCCGCCGACGGCGTCGTTGGTGTGGAGCGTGCTGAAGACCAAGTGGCCGGTGAGCGCAGCGCGGATGGCGATCTCGGTGGTTTCGAGGTCGCGCATTTCACCGACCATGACGACATTTGGGTCGCCTCGCAGGATGCTGCGGAGGGCGGTGGCGAAAGTGAGGTCGATCTCGGGTTTCACGGCGATCTGAATCACGCCGTCGAGTTTGTTTTCCACCGGATCCTCGATGGTTACGATGCGGCGCTCTTTGACATTCAGGCTGCTGAGGAAGGTGTAGATCGAGGTGCTCTTGCCGCAACCGGTGGGGCCGGTGACGAGGATGATACCGTTCGGGCTCGAGATGAGATCGCGGATGCGCTTTTCGTTTGCGGGATCAAGGCCGAGGCTGGAGAAGTCGAAGCGCTGCTGTCCGAGGAGGCGGAGGCTGACATTTTCGCCGTAGATACACGGAATCGTGGCCACGCGGACATCGATTGGCTGGCCGGCGATCTCGAGAGCGATGCGTCCATCCTGCGGGCGGCGGCGCTCGGCAATGTCGAGGCCCGACATGATTTTTAGGCGGGAGGTTACGGAGTCCTGAAGCATTTTGATCCGATGGGGAACGGGGGCCTCGTGAAGAACTCCGTCGATGCGGTAGCGAATGCGGAGGTCCTGGCCGAGCGGTTCGAAGTGGATGTCGGTCGCGCCTTGTTGCAGGCCTTCGCGGAGGATTTGGTTCACGAACTTCATCACGGAGGCTTCGGAGTCGTCCTCGCCGACATCGTGGATTTCCTCCTGCACGCCGCCGGGGAGGTCGTCCTCGCGGCCTTCGAGGAGTTCCTCAAATGTGTCGGCACCCACGCCGTAGGTGGTTTTGAGGGTTTCGAGAAGGCGGCGGCGGGTGGTCATGACGGGGCGAACCGGGCCGCGCCATTGCTGAGTCACCGCCTGCCACGCGGCGTAGTCGAAGGGATCGAAAGTGAGCAGTCTCATCTCGCCGCCCTCGATGGCGGACTCAGGAACGACGATCTGACCGAGCGCGAGCCGGGCGGGGAACTTATCGCGGACATTCTCGATCGGGCGGACATCGCTTTCTTCGCGCCACGGGATGTCGAGTTCGACGGCGAGACTTTTGAGGAAATCGACTTCACGCACGAGCTGGGAATCGAGCAAGGCGGCCACGGGCGAGCGCTGGGCGAAGGATGCCCTCTGCAAAACTTCGCGGCACTTTTCCGCCTCGCTGCAACCGGCTTCGCCAGCCAGTCGCAGGAGGTCTTCAGTCATATTGTTCATTGGTCCAAGGCCAGCGGAATTTCTTCTTATTCTGGGGAGGCAGAGGGGTGGGTTTCCAAACAGCGGGCGGCTGGGATTGCTCCGCGATCGGGGCGGTCATTTCCAGACCATCGCGACCAAGCGGCGAGCGGTCGGCCTCGTAGGCGCTGGCTTTGGTGAGTTCGTGGTTTGAATCCACCACGATCGGCTGAATCATCACGATGAGCTCGCGTTTTTGGTTTTTGCGCTGGGTTCGGCCGCCGAGGAGCGTGCCAAGAACGGGAATCTCAGAAATGTAGGGCATACCCTCGCGTCCGAATTCCTTATCCTCGGTGATCAGACCGCCAAGGACGATAGTGTTGCCGTTTGGCACTCGCACGCTGGTGGTGATTTCTTGTGTCGAGATAATTGGCACCTCATTGCCAGCAATCGCTTCCCTGCCAATGATGTTATCATTGGTTTGAGCTATAACGAGATTTACCTCGCGATCAGAGTTGACCAGAGGGATGACCTCTAATTTTAATACGACATCCTGATACTGAATATTTGAGGTAATCGAACTGCCGTTTCCTGAAATTCCTCCACCGGTCGCAGAGGTAAGCGATTGGGTGGGAACAGGCACTTTTTGACCGGAGAGAATAGTGGCCTTGCGATTGTTGGTTGTATATATCACAGGCCGAGCCAAGGTGCGGAATCGGCGCGTGTTCTCTAGAAAGCGCGCATAGACATCCACCGAGTCCGCGATGGTGCCATACAACGATAGCCCTGCGAGGCTCGATAGGGCGGGAGTAAGCGCGCCCGGGTTTGTGATACTGGCAGGATTAGGAAATGTTCCGCCGGGCAGAAGGTTAGGGGCTAGCGAAGTGGCAGCCAAGCCGCCGGTATTGGAGTTTCCTAGGATATTGTTCATCGGTTTGAACCCCTCCGTACGGATGAGGTAATTCACCCCGTAGTCGACCCCCTTATCCAAGCGCAGTTGGCCGATAACAACGGCCAAATAGACCTGCTTCGGACGCTGATCGAGCAGATCAAGAATTTGCTGGGAGCGGAGTTTGGCCTCTGGTGGGCCGTAGACAATTATGCTGTTCGAGTTGCTGTCACCAATAATGCGGATTTCACCAATAGTCATCGACTGTGGAGTGCCTTGCTGGGTCTCACTCGAGAGGCGATCCGATTTGCTGATACCTCCGGAGTTTGAAGATCCTCCACTTGTTCCAGATGCATTTCCAGTGGATGAGTTGGCGTTGAACGGGTTGTCACCTCCCGAGGTGGGCTGGGCAGAGCCGGCGGTGTTTTTTTCAGTCCCGGAGTCCGCGAGCATGTCTCCTAAAACCGGGAAGATGTCCTTGACCGGGACATAATTCAGGACGCGGACATAGGGTTTCTCGAAATTTGCGGCGGAATCGAGCTTGGCGATGACCTCGCGCACATAGCGGAAATTTTCGACGCGGGTGACAACAAGGACGCGGTTGGTGCGTTTGTCGGCGACGAACTTGGCGTTTCCAGTGACAAGGCGGTTTTCGTAGCGGGCTGTGCCGCCTCCCGCAGCGGCGGGTTGGCTTTCCGCAGCGGCGGGGGGCTCGCCTTGTTTGGGTGGGGCCGGTGCGGGAGCTTTCGAGGTTTTGGCGGCTTCCTCAGTGCCGAACATTTGGTTGAGGATTTCGACTACACGCTCCGAACTGGCGCGCTCGAGTTGGACAAATTCCGTTACGACTTGGGCAGGCTCTACATCGATGAGTTCAAGGATTCCAAGGGCCTTGCGGATGATTGGGGTTTTATCCGTAATGATGAGAGAATTTGTGTTTGGCACGGGAACCAGCGAGCCGTAGGCGTTAATCTGGACTACGCCTTGGATGACATTCATTGCCTCTTCGGGTGATATAAAACTTAGGGGTTTATAGAAACTTGCCACCTTGTCGCCATCTGGCGGGAGCTCGCCGAGGTTGTTGTAGAGTGGAAGGCCCTCTGTTCGTGGTGCACGGCTGGGACCGAGAATTTTTACCGTCTGATTGTTCACGGGAACAATGCTATAGTTGTTCATCAAAAGGGAGCTTTCGATGATGGCAATGGCGTCTTCGCGGGAGACCGGCTTGGCGATCAGGATCGAGAGTTCGTTTCCCGCAAGGTTTGAGTCGCGGATAATCCGTTTTCCGGTGAGAGCTTCATAAAAATTCAGAATATCGAGCACCGAGTTTCTCGGGAAGGTGAGGCTGACTGTTTCCTCTCGGGCTTGACGCGAGCGTGGAGGCTGCACGGTCGGAGTAACAGGAGTGCCCGGCGGGAGAATTTGGGGATCAGATTGAGGCGTGGGAGGAGCGGGCTGTTGATTTGGCTCGGGTGCCGACTGAGCTAATCCAATCGCGGGAATGGCAAAAAAAAGAGCGATTTGGAATGGGATAGATCGTATTTTCATTGGCCTGGAACGGGCTGGGCGGCGGGAGGTTCACCTGAAATCACCCGGCGGCGGATCACACGCCGGGGCGGTTGAGAGTTGGAATTTGTGCCGGGTTGGGCGGTTGGTTGATGAGCGTTGTCCTGCTGATGCGGAGGAGGGGGCTGCTGGGGGTGGGGGGGCTGCATAGGCTGACCAGGAGCTCCGGGTTGATATGGCATCGGCTCTCCGGGTGGACCAGAAAATGCTGTCTCTGAAAAGTGAATTTCCGTTCTCTGGCCCTCGATCTGAACCGAGGCGCGCAGGTTTTTGGGTTCTGGTGATTGAAAGACTTCCAGAAGCATGTCTTTGGACTGGTTCTCAGGTCCCTCGAGCTTTGAAAGCATCAACCGGTTCTGGGTATTTTTATCAAAAACGAAGACAACGGGCTTCTTGTCGATGGTTGCCATGCCGGTGAGGAAAAAACGATCGGCGACTGGTGCGGTTTCCTCGGCAGTGGGCAGGGAAAATGGAGAACGATTCATGAGGGATTTGAAATTTTCGATCACCCGGGGGCGAAGCCAGGGTGCCGATTCAAAGTCCATGGCATTTGCCAGCAGAACTGTTGGCAAAAAAAGAAGCAATATCGTGGTGCGAATAGAGCGGTTCATGGCACTTACGGATTCTGGCCCGGCGGACGGTAGTATTGGCGGACGAGCAAGTCCACAATGACATTGGGTGGTTCATTATCGCTACGGATCATTAATTTATCCACCGCCCGCCAAGCCGATGGGGTTTGGAGCTCGAAGAGCAGAGTGGCCACGCCGGAGAAGGGGCCGGAAAGTTTGACCTGCAGCAAAGCTGCTTGGCCTCCAGGTGTGGATTCCGCAGGGAGCAGGGTTTCCTCGATAAGCTTGAGGTTTGATATTTCCGAGAGGGATCTCACGGCATTCAGGAGGCTGGTGCTGGCCTGTTCGCCGGTATTTTCTGGTGCTGGGTTTTTCTCGATCCAATCGCTGGCAGGTTGGAGAGCCTCCGCCGCACTGATCCATGATTTTCCAGTGGAAATGGCGGAATGTGTCTGGTTGATTTTCGCCATCAAGGCGCCACGGTTCTGAAACCAAAAACGGATGGTGAACATATTCAGAGCCAGAAATAGAGCGGCACTGAAGATGATCAGCAGGCGTTGCTCACTCTTCGCCAGTCTTCGCATCGGTTCTTACTCCTTCCATTTCGAAACGCACCTTGTCTCGCCCAGCTAATTGGGGTTGGGCGCTCTTCCAATCATAGTCCTGCAGCATCGGGAATTTTTTCACCTTTTCAAAAAACTCGTAGGCTTGGTTTACATCCGCTGCCTCCCCGGTGATCACAAGTCGGCCTTTGTCGTAGTTGTATTGCGTGAGACGCACTTGCTCCCCGGGGATTTGCGAGGCGACGGCATCGAGTTGATCGATAGCAAAAGTTTGGGGATCGACGGTGTTGCGCAATGCGCTCCAGCTGGTGACTCTATTTTGTGCGGTGGCTGCGGCGTTACTCATGGAGGCAAGCTCCGAGGCTAGTTGAGAGTATTGGATTTTGCGGAAAAAGTAATCAGCCCCGGCCGCTATTATAAGAAGGCAGTAGATCATGGCCACTCCCAGAGCGACGAGGGCCACCTTGCGGAACTGTTTACGCTGCTCGATCTGGATGCGTGCCGTTGGGGGAGCGGGGTTGCTGGGGTCGGTGGGAATCTCCGGGGCAGGGAGCGTGTCTTGCAGGTGCCAATCGATTCTCAGCGCGTGGCCAAGTGCGGTGCATTCCTCATTGGTGAAAGCACCTAGGATGCGAAGTTTTGCCGGCATGCGGGAAATCACGCCCTCAGCATGGAGACGCAAGGCAGTTCTGTTCAAGATACTGCAAAAAGCCGGCCCGGGGAGGGTTTCGCCCGAGGAGGCAAAGAAAACGCACTGGTTCTCGCGGTAAAAGGCAAAGCACAAACTCTTCAATTCCTTCCATACCACGATGTCGTCATCGTGAGTCGGAAGGAGCCTTGCTGCAAATTCCATGGATTTGGCTTTTTTGAAAAACTCCAAAGCCTCGCTGTCATCGGAGGAGGCTAGAGCCAAAACCAACGCCCGCCCGTCTTTTTTCAGGACAGGAATGCTGTAGGTCTCGGCTCCTTTGCGCAGAAGGTGTCTGCTTGAGAGTTCAAGTTCTGCCAACTCGGTGGCGTTGCCCTCCGAAGAAATCCACAGAGGTGCTGAGAGGATGCTTCTGGTTGGCAGGGCCAAGAGCAGATGCCTGGAAGAACCTACATCCTGAGGGGTGGAGGCGGGTTCCGGTCCAACGCATTCGGAGCCGGAAACCTTCCAAAGTTCCCAATGCTCTGGGCCTGGGCGCAAAATGAAGTCCACCGATTGCCGACTCATCGTTCCTCCCAGCTCAAAGTTTGATTCGGGGAATCTCCGGAACCAACCACGATGATCTTGTGCTTTACTCCGTGGCAATACCCCAAACTTTCAATGCGTCGTATATCTCCAGAGGCATCGAAAAAATTGATCAACGCATCGCGCTGGCGCCCACCGGCTCCGAGGAGGCCGGCCACCGTTTCGGTCGATCCGAGCTTTTGGTCGTCATCCGTTCCTTCGATACCATCGCGCCCTGCCCGCATTTTTACCAGGGCTTCGATTTGGCTGGGAGTGAGTTCCGCCAATTCTCTGAGAATGGATTCTTGGGCATGTTGAATACTGATTTTTCCACTATACCAGACAGTGAAATAATCCTGCCAGTTCTCCTTTTGGGAAAGCAAAGTTGCGAGATTCATTACGGCTTCCATCTCGCGGATGTGGCGAAGGGGACGATTGGCCGGGTAGCCGGGTCGTCCAGCGCGCTCGTATTCCCCCCGTTCAGCACCCTTGCGGGAGAGAAAATCATCCCCATCGACCCAATCAATCAGACCATCAATGGCCGCTTCGCCCAGATCGCGATCGATCCCCCAGCTCTCAAATAGTTTTAAAAAAATCGGGCGATTGGCCTGCTCGATCCAGAAGTTCGGGTTGATCCGTGCCGCCTCGTTGTCGATTCGCACCTCATAGCCTTCCCCATCCGGGCTCCCGCTTTTCAAAAGTGGGTTGCCGGGTTTGATCGCGGGATTCAGGCCCAGCGCGATTCCGCTCAAGGCCATCTGCCTGGCAATAAAACGGCGCTCCGCCAGCGATTCGTTTTCAAGCCAATCGCCAACGACGCCGGCGAGCAAAACCACGATGCCGCCCATGAACGCGATGCTCCAAAGGACCAGCGCCAAAGCCATGGCTCGATTTTTTTTACTTGGTGGCATTGGGGCTGGGAGCGGGGTTCGGATTCGGTGTGGGCTGTGGATTCGCGGGGGCTTGAGGCTGGGCTAGCGGCGGCACCCAAAACTGGAAATCCAAGGTTGTGCCGGGAAGATCGCGATACTCGAAGGAAAGCCGCACCGCTTCCGGTCGGCCCGCGCCATCCTCCCATGTCTCTTGCCATTTTCCTTGCCGGAAAAAAGACCAAGCCGCCTTCTCGATTCTAGGTAAAATCGGAACCCAGGGCCCTTCGGCCATCATGCGGTCGTAGTCATTCCCTTGCATATTCGCTGGCACTCTCAAAATCGAAAATGTGCGAGTTCCATCTGATTTGGGTCGGTCCGAAAGAATCAAAGAGCCTCCCGCCACGCTGGCGATTCCGAATGTCCCCGAAGTTTCAGCGAAGACCATTTCCTGCACTGGTGCGCCTGTGGAAGATTTCCCCATTTTTAGAAAAACCCGCGCATCCCGGGGCAGGTTCAGAAAAGCATCGCGCATGACTCTGGCAAAAGACTCCACCCTGCGGCACCCGGCTTGCTCGGTAAGCGTGGCTTGCGAGCTATACAGAGCGGCCGAAGTGATCGAGTAAACTGCGCCACTGAGCAATCCCAGAATCATCAGCGCCAAGATGACCTCGAAAAGCGTGAAGCCTGCGTTGCGGGTGGCATTTTTCACGGTCTGAAAACCATAATTTCCGCCCGTTCCGCTGTTCCATCCGCGTTGAACTTGGCCGTGACTTTCAGTTTCCACATGCCGGGGATGATTTGGCCGTTGGTGTCTTGAAGTTCGAGCTTCTCGAAAGTCTCCTCCACCGCCACGCCGTTGTTCGCTCGCGCATCGATCGTTCGTTTGCCATTGAGTGGGGGATCGGTCATGGCGGCCGCAAGCCGGGACTCGATGACGAATCTCGCCAAGGCCCGCTGGCGGGCGCTCAGAGCGGCTTCGACAGCGGATTGGATTCCGATCGCAAGGCCTGTTACGGCAATCGCGAAGACCCCCAGAGCGACCAAAACCTCGAACAATGTGAAACCTCGCCTATTCATTCTCAGGGATCACTTGCGCGGTAAGCGGATCGAATTGGAGAAGAGCCGACTCCTCCTCGCCAACAATCTTCAAGGTGATCGGCTCGCAAATTCCAGCTCCGTTGAATTCCCAATACTCTCCAAGGCCCGGCCCCCGAAAACGAGATTCTGTGAATCGTCGGACCTGCAGTTTGAAGCCATCCGGAAGACGCCCGTGTGGAACTCCGGGAGCCATTGAAACCAATCCGCGTTCATCAAGCCCAACGCGCATGGGCACTCCGGTTTCCAGTGCGCTGTAATGCGCCGCCAAGGCCGTCTTCTCCAATCGTGTTCCTGCCATTTCCAGCTCTGATTCCTGCATCGATTCGATAACCAGAGGCACGGAAATTCCAAGCAGCACTGCCACGATGGCCAGCGCGAGGAGAATTTCGAAAAGCGTGTAGCCCCGGCAGGTGCGTCGCGGCTCAGTTTTTGCCCGAGTCATCATCGCTCTCCTTGCCATCCGGCCCGAGCGAGTAGAGGTCGAACCCGCTGCCACCCTTTCCGGGATTGCGATAGACATATTCGTTGCCCCAAGGGTCGAGCGGCACTTCTTTCATCAATTGCTTCCAACGGCGTGGGCGCGGCTCGGTGGCAGGCTGGGAGACAAGTGCCTTAAGGCCCTGCTCCGTGGAGGGCATGCGATAATTCAGCATCTCGTAGGTGCGGAGTTGCATTTTGATTGCCTCAATGTCGCTGCCAACGCGCTGTTCCTTCGCGACATCGATGTTGCCGGCGAGCATGTAAATGGCGGAGCCAACCAGAACCGAGATGATGCCCAACACAAGCATGATCTCGAAAAGAGTGTAACCTGCTTGTGCAAATCGACCATCGCGGCGTTTCAAGAAATCTCTCATCCCGCCATGCTATTACCGGAGGTTTGGATCGCGGCAAGCCTTAAGCAGGAGGGGGATTGACCCCAGATATCTTTGCAAAAAATCGACTCAGCTTGCGAGGAGCAGGCTTTTCGCCGCGGCGAGGGTTTCGGAGATTTTGGTAGTGTCCTTGCCACCGCCACGGGCGGTGTCGGGCTTGCCGCCGCCTTTGCCTCCGACGATCGGCGCGATGCTTTGTATGATTTTCCCGGCTTGGATTTTGGTGACATGGGCCTGGCTGACGCTGGCGGCGAGGGATACGGCGTTGTTGGCCGATCCGGCTAGGACGACTACGCCGTCGAACGAGGATTTGAGCGCGTCGAGAACGGATTGGAGATAATCGCCATCGACCGCGCCGAGATTGGCGGCGAGGAAGGGGATGCCGTTGAGGGTTTCGATTTTTGCAACGAGTTCTTTGGCGCTGGCAGCGGCTTCGCGGGCGCGAGCGGCTTTGAGATTTTTTTCCAGCTCTTTTTGTTGGACGAGGAGCGCTTCGAGTTTTTTTTCGATCTCGGCGGCGGGGGAGTTGAGGAGGCGTGCGATTTCCTGAAGGCGTTGGGATTCCTGTGTGGCCATGGTGCCGGCCTCGAGACCGGCGACGGCTTCGATGCGGCGGACTCCAGCGGCGATAGCGGCTTCGGAGAGGATTCGGAAGAGGCCGATTTCCCCCGTGGCGCGGGTGTGCGTGCCGGCGCAGAGTTCCATCGAGTAGCCGTCGAGCTTCTCGGGCGTGCCGCCGATTTGGACAACGCGAACGGTGTCACCATATTTGTCGCCGAAGAATTGCATGATGTCGGCGCGGCCTCGGACATCGGCGTAGGGGACATCGATCCAGGAAACCTCGGCATTAGCGAGGATTATTTCGTTGACAAGGGTCTCAATGTTACGGACTTGCTGATGTGTAAGCGGGGCGCTATTGAAGTCAAAGGTCAGTTTGTCCGGGGCGACGGACGAGCCTTTCTGCGTGGCGTCCTTGGAAACGACTTTATGAAGGGCCCAGTGGAGAAGGTGGGTGACGGTGTGATGGCGTTGAATCGCGGCGCGGCGGGGGCTGTTAACGCTGATTTCGACTTCGTCTCCGACTGCGGGGGCGTCGGAGGAATCGAGGAGGTGGAGATAGGCATGGCCGGATTTCTGGGTGTTGGTCACGCGCCAGAGTTGGCCGGATCCGGTGATCTCGGCGGTGTCGCCGACCTGGCCGCCCATCTCGGAGTAGCAGGGGGTGGTGTCGAGAATCACGGCGGTTTTGTTTTTGATCGAAACGACTTCGAGGACACGGGCTTTTTCGGCGAGGGATTCGTAGCCGGTGAAGCGGGTGGGGGTGGTGGTTTCGATTTCGGAGAGGGCGATGACCTCTTTCTTCTGGGCGGCGCGGGCGCGGGAGCGCTGGGCCTCCATGAGTTTCTCGAATCCGGCGGTGTCCACCGATAGGCCGCGTTCGCGTGCCATGAGTTCGGTGAGATCGAGGGGAAAGCCTTGTTCGTCGTAGAGTTTGAAGGCGAAGGCGGCGGAGATGTTTCCTTTGGCCGCCTCCTCGTTAAAGAGGGAAATGCCTTTGTCGAGAGTTCGGTTGAAGGTTTCCTCCTCGAGTTTCAGGATCTGCTCGATGTGTTTTTGCTTCGAGCGGATTTCGGGGAAAACCTCGCCCATCGAGCGGGCGAGGACATTAACAAGCTTGTGGAAGAAGGGCTCGTGCAGGCCGAGCGAGCGGCCGTAGCGGACGGCGCGGCGAAGAATGCGGCGCAGGACATAGTTGCGGTCGGTGTTGCCGGGTTGGATGCCGTCGGCGATGGCGAAAGAGAGGGTGCGGATGTGGTCGGCGATGACGCGGAAGGCAACATCGGTTTTTTCCTGCTCGGTGTCGCCGGTGGAGCGGCTCGCGGGGAGCGTGGAGCCGTAGGTTTTGCCACTGAGTTTTTCGATTTCGTCGAAGATCGGGCGGAAGATGTCGGTCTCGTAGTTCGAAATGCGGGCGTTGGTGAAATTCGTGAGGTTTTTCGTGCCTTGGATGATCGAGGTGACGCGCTCGAACCCCATGCCGGTGTCCACATGGCGGGCGGGGAGATGGGAGAACGAGCCGTCGGGATTTGCGTTGAACTGGATGAAGACGAGGTTCCAGATCTCGATGCACTCGGCGGAGCCTTTGTTGACGAGCACGCCGCAGGTGTCGCCGGCGGGGGTGAGATCGACATGGAGTTCCGAGCAGGGGCCGCAGGGGCCGGTTTCGCCCATCATCCAGAAGTTGTCCTTCTTGTTGCCGTTGACGATGTGCACGGAGGGATCTAGCCCAGCGGCGCGAAATTTTTCTGCCCAAATCGACCAGGCCTCCTCGTCGCGCGAAGCGGGATCGCCGGGTTCGGGATTATAAATTGTGGCGTAGAGGCGGGAGGCGGGGAATTTCCAGCGGCCGATGACGAGTTCCCAAGCCCACTCGATGGCCTCGCGTTTGAAATAGTCGCCGAATGACCAGTTTCCGAGCATCTCGAAGAAGGTGTGGTGGTAGGTGTCGAGGCCGACATCGTCGAGGTCATTGTGTTTGCCGCCGGCGCGGATGCATTTCTGCGTGTCCGCCGCGCGTTGGTCGGCGCCGGGGATTGCGCCCGCCCATTTCGAGACATCGGGGGATTTTTGTCCGAGGAAGATGGGGACGAACTGGTTCATGCCGGCGTTCGTGAAAAGCAGGTTCGGCGAGTCGGGCATGAGGCTCGAGGAGGGCACGATGGTGTGCTGCTTTTCGTGGAAGAAATCGAGGAACGACTGGCGGATTTGGGCTGAGGTCATGGCTGGAAAAATGTCGCGGAAGGAAAAACGAGTGCGCGCGGCTTGGCAATGGCGATCACTCGGCGGGGAGGTTGTTCAAAAAAGAGGATGGGACAAACGCGATCTCGGGAGTGCCTTCGATGTGGACGGGAATAGTGCCGTCGGCTTGAGGTGCTCCGATCGCCATGGAAAGAACGGGGTGCTCGCCGGCGAGGGCTTCGGGGGTGTTTTCGGAAAGGACGGAGAGGAATTCGAGGCGGGATACCGGCGGGTTGAGCGAGGCGGTGGCGAGATCGGCAGGGGTGGCAGGGGCGTAGCGCGAGGTTTTGGTCTCGGAGAGGATTTTGAAAAACCTTTCAACAGGGCCGCTCCAGCGGCCCTCGTGGCGGCGGGTTTCAGTTTTTGACCCGCCATCTTGCCAGCGGATGAGATCAATCAGGTCGGGGTTGAGGCGGGCGAGAGAGCGGTCGCGGAGTTGGTTGAGATCGATTGCGCTGGCCTCGGCGAGGGCGGGCGGCGCGGTGCCGCCGATGTTGCGGGGTTGAAGCTTGAGGGGCACGAAGCCATCAGCGCGGGGCTTGCCGATGGAGATAATCGTGGGTTCAGTCATGTCCTCGCTGAAAATTCGTATCTCCGATGCCTGGTCAAATGGAGCAGGGGAGGATTCGGTTTTTTTGCTGGATTGATCGAAGGAGGCGAGGCGCCCGGAGCTCCATTTTTTAAGCATGGCCGCCACGGCTTCGTTGTCGGCAGCCGCATCGAGAGGTTTGATGATTCGCCAGCCGCGCCCGTTGTTTTCGAGTTCCAGCGAGGTGGTCCCTTGGCGGATTTCAATTCGGCGCACGCGGTCGGGGTCGATTGGAGCAATGCGCCGGTCGCGGAAGTTGTCTGGCGGGAGAGTGATCAACTTCGCGAGGTCGTTCGGGATCAGATAAACCGCGTTGGATTTTTCGAAGGAGACATAGGTGCGGTTGCCGTCCGGGCTGGATTTTCCGAATAGAAGCGAGAGCGGGCGGTCGCCTTTGAAGTCGAGCTGAAGACTGCTTTTCAGCACGCCGTAGGTGGCGAGGTTTTGCTGGTCGCGAATTTCAGAGGGATCGATCCGGTCGAAAACGGGCGTGCCGAGGGCGGTCTTGAAAATGGCGTCCACCGCGTCGGGATTGGCGGCATCGGGATTGGCGGTTTCGAGAAGCCAGCCATCCTCCTCGCGTTTGATGCGAAAGGACTGGTCGCCATTCTTGATGCTGATGTGTCGGATGTCGTCGGGATCGAAATCGAAAAGCGCCGAGCCGGGCTGAATGGTTCGTTCGACGGAAAATCTCCACCGCTCCGTGACTCCCACAAAAACCGCCAAACCGATGGCCAGGATCAGAAGAAAAATCGTGGCAACTCGGCTCATGAGCGGCGCTTCAACCAGACGAGAAGTCCCGCGAAAGCAGCTGCGGCGGGAATGCCGACCATCACGGACAAGGCGAGTTGGGAGAGCTCGTAATCGGTCAGGCGCAGCGAGAAACGGGTGATGTTTTTTGGCGTAATGCCGCTGAGGTTTCCACGATCGATGAGAGCGTTCACGGCTCCAACCAGAAAGTCGAGGCCGGGAGGCGTAAGCGATGTGTCGAGGGCGAACTGTGAGGAGCCGACGACGATGAGGCGAGAGGTTTGTACCTCCACGCGATCGTCCTCGACGCCGTCGCGGTCAGCCGAGACGGCGATGACAATCGGTTGCCCAAAGTCAATGCCGTCCTGGTAGGCGACGCCTTGCGGTTGATTCGGGGCGTAGTCGGTTTCGCCCCAGAACTCCTCGGCGGCCTGAACGAGCGGGCGGATTCGGATTTTTTCGTTCTCCGCGAGCTGGAGGTCCATGCCAAGCGATTTGGTGGCTCCGGGGAAAAGCAGATTCATGCCCCCGAGGCGACGGGTGATTTCGGCATTCGGCAAAACCTGGGCGGTGACATCGCGGAGGATGCCTGTCGCAAAGGGCAACTCGATCAAACGCAGCACGCGATCGTTGCGGGGAACAATGCCTGAGTTGGCCAGCAAGCTGTGGAGTCGGGGAGTCACGGAGTTCGGGTCAAGCAAGACAAGCATCTTGCCTCCTGCCCGCAGCCAAGCTCCGAGAACGGCGGCCTCGCGCTCCTCGAGGTCGGTCTGAGCACCGGCGATCACGAGGGCGGAGGCATCGGCGGGAACGGTGTCCGACCCGGCAAGCGAGAGGGGTTTCAGCGAGGCGTTTTGGAGCGAGATGGCTTCCGCAAATTTCCCGATCTGGCGCCCCGGCGAGGCCTCGCCATGCCCTTCGAGGAAGTAGACTGTCTCGGTTTCGGGCTTGAGGAGCGACATCATTGCGCTCGTCAGCACCTGCTCGCCACGGAAGGCCAACAACACCGGCGCTCCGCCTTGTGCCACGGCCGACAGGTCGAACTGGCCCATCTCCGCGATATTCAACACGCGGTGCCGACCATCGTATTCCAGGATCAGAACGCTATCCAAATCGGCGAGGTTGTATTTGGCCTGCAATTCCTGTGACCGCTGGATGTTGCGAGTTGGATCGACATACTCCACGCGAAGGTCGCTGCGTTTATTGAAAAGAACCTCGTTCAAAAGCGAGCGCAGGTCGGCAAGCACGGGCGTGACCGGCGAGTAGAGCGTCGGCGAGGCGACAACGAGGATTTCGACAGGCTTCTTGAACTCTTTCAAAACAGCGCGGGTTTGGCCGGCCAGGGAAAACTTTTGCGACCGCGAAAAGTCCTGCCGCTCGTAATGAACCGAGCCGAGATGGTTGGCGAGCGCGTAAATCACGAGCACCGCGAGGACTTGCAAGCCGATGCCGATTTTGATGCCAGTGCGGGACGGATTCATGCCTTCCACCTCCGGTATTGGAAAATGTGGAAGGTCGCGAACAGCACCAGCATAGTGGACGAGAGATAAAAAACCACCGGGCGCGTGTCGAAGATGCCGCGCGAGAAATCCACCATGTGTTCAATCGGCGAAAAATAGTAGATCGCTTCACGAAGCGCTGATCCGGTCGAGGGCAGGAAAAACGCCAGCAAGCCGATAAAAAACAGGCACAAGATCGCGCTGAAGCAAACAACCGCCGCGACGATTTGGTTGTCGGTGAGAGCGGAGGCGAGGCACCCGATGGCCGTGAAAAGGCTGCCCATTAGCAGCAACATCGCATACGCGCCGACATAGCTGCCTACCGCGCCGGCGGCATCCACTCCGGTCACCGCCTCGAACGCCGTAAAATACAACAGGCTCGGCGCCCACAGGATGACATAGAAAAACAGGCAGCCCGCGTATTTCGCAAAGACGACTTGGTAATCCCGCACTGGCGCGGTCATTAGCGTCTCCAGAGTTCCCATTTTCGATTCCTCGGCGAAGACGCGCATCGTGATCAGCGGGAAAACAAGCACGAAGGGAATCCAGAAATACACGGTGTTGAAAAACGCCTCGACCATCGTGGTCGTGCCCGCGCCGTGGTTCAGCAGCGAGATGCCCGCGTGGAAATTGAATCCGGTGACGAGCAGAAAAAAGCACATCACCACATAGGCGAGCGGTTGATGGAAGGCCGAGGAAACCTCACGGCCGAAGAGAATGAAAAACCGTCGCATGATCTAAAAGCCTTCCTCCCCTCCAGTGACTTCCGCAAAAACCCGCTCGAGCGAAACGGGCGGGCGGCTGATTTCGCGGACGCGCCAGTTGTTCTTCACCGCGTGACGGAAGAGCGCCTCGCGCGGGTCGCGGTCCGGCACTGATTCAATAGTAAAAACTGTCCACTCCCCGTCCCGCCGTTGCGCCACGGCCTGAACGCCTTCCAGCTGACGCAAGGCACCGGCGGCGGCTCGGGGGTCGGAAACAATCGCATCAAAAAGAATATGCCCGGCTTGGCCGAGGCGAGCGCGGAGGTTTTGTGGTGTGTCCAAAGCCTCGATCCGGCCTTTGTTAATGATGATCACCCGCGAGCAAAGCATCTCCACTTCGGGGAGGATGTGGGTCGAAAGAAGAATTGTGTGGTGGCGACGCAGATTGCGAATCAGGTCGCGGACGAGGCGGATTTGATTCGGGTCGAGCCCGATTGTCGGCTCATCGAGGATGAGCAGGTCGGGTTCGTGGATCATCGCGTCAGCCAGGCCCACACGCTGGCGGTAGCCTTTCGAGAGCCGGCCGATGAGTTTTTTCCCGACATCGGCGAGGCCGCACATTTCGAGCACATCGCCCACGCGTTCGGTGAGACGGCGGTGCGGCACCCCCTTGAGTGCAGCTCGGTAGCGGAGGAACTCGCCCACGCGCATGTCAAGGTAGAGAGGCACATTTTCGGGCAGGTAG
The DNA here is from genome assembly GCA_044369345.1 of Terrimicrobiaceae bacterium. Taxonomy (GTDB): domain Bacteria; phylum Verrucomicrobiota; class Verrucomicrobiia; order Chthoniobacterales; family Terrimicrobiaceae; genus UBA967. The sequence goes on along the minus strand of JBIPMC010000006.1, from coordinate 399 downwards.
CCGATGTGTTCGCGCGCTTTGAGCGATTGAGAAAACACATCGAACCCCGCCACACTCGCGCGTCCGGAGGTCGGCGGCAGGTAGCCCGCGAGCATCCGCATCGTCGTGCTCTTGCCCGCGCCGTTCGGGCCCAGAAAACCCACGATCTCGCCCTTCTCCACTGAGAAGTCGATCCCGTCCACTGCGGTGACGGCACCGTAGCGTTTCGTGAGCTGTTCGACTTTAACCATGAGCATGGGAGATTAACTCCTGCCGCTTCCGAGTTGGAAGAAAAACACTCCCGACCGCTTGCTCCCCCTTGGCTTGACGCCTCATGGCCCCGCCATCACTCTCGCCATCGAATCTGCAAATCACTTGAGCCTTCTTGCCAAATTTCGGTTTCCGCTTCTGCTTTTGTTA
>JBIPMC010000131.1:0-5714 GCA_044369345.1 Terrimicrobiaceae bacterium | reverse complement strand
ATGTTCACACCTAAGTCCGACAGGCTGCTAGGTGCGATTTTTTGGTGGAATTATCCCAAACTTACTCACATCTCTCGAATCCTATAAGCTAGCGGGGGATAAATATAACTTCACATAATGTATGTAGAAGGTAATTGACGGGAAGATCTCATGATCTCAGCGTTAAGTGGGCCACCAAAATAATCTTGCGCCCCGCAAGTAAAGTTATTTGCGTTTGCCTAGATCTTTCTGGCGCAGGAATGCGGCAGCTAGGTCAGCGGCGCTCTTGATGGCGTCGTCCTCGATGGCGGGATCATCAAAGTCTTTCGATTCGTATTTCGCCTTTGCTGTTTGATCTGCGAGCTTTTTTGTAATGCTGCGAATGCGGTGGCCGAGGGTCGATGCCAGCCCAATCAGAAGAATGACCGCAGGAAGATTGTAACGATTGAGGTACTCCTCAAGCCGTTCGCGTCTGATCTGCCAGTATTGAGAAGGCTCAGTGGCTACGACCGAGCAAATCGCATTGCTGGGATCGAAAATATCCACCTCGCCGATCCAATCCCCCGGTTGGATCGGACCAAGAACATCGTAGGAACCATCATATTCACGGCGTGCTTCGAACCGCCCGCCAATCACGCAAAATAACCTTTCGTGAGGCTTTCCCTGCTTAATCAACACCCCGCCGGCGGGCAGAAAATCAAACGAACCATGCTTGGCCAAAATGTAGCGATCCTCATCTTGCAGATTCGCAATAATTCCAGCAGCGGGCAGCGATGATTCCATGCACTCAGATAAGAAAGCTCCTGAGGTAGGATTCGAACCTACGACCAATCGGTTAACAGCCGACCGCTCTACCACTGAGCTACTCAGGAATTAAAAATGGGATTCAGATTCAAGCGCACCGCACCGTCGTTATCAAGCGGAAATTTCATTTTTTACCGGCAAAGTGCAAACGAGAAGACTCGCGCGGGCCTTCATCGGTCTAACCTCATGTCTCTCCGGTGCTGCAGGAATCAGGAAAAACTCGCCTGGATTGAATGTGCGGCCGCCGCAACTTACAGGGAGATCTACTGAGACGGCTAGGGCAAAGCCTCCCCTTGGTCGAAGCTCGCGGCTTGGGCCAAGCGTGATTTTTTCGACATGGAAATACTCGCAGTCGGCCACGATCGGGTCGCTAGAGGGTTTTACGCGCGGTTCGAAGTCCTCGAAATTGATCGAGACCATGGACTCCGCGATATGGAGAGCGCGAGGCTTGCCGTCAAGGCCGGTTCGATTCCAGTCAAACACCCGGTATGTCGTGTCGCTATTTTGCTGGATTTCGATAATCACATTTCCCTCGCCGATGGCATGAATGCGTCCGCTGGGAATAAAGATGCTCTCGCCGGTTTGGACCGGAATTGCGTTCAGCGCACTAGCCACCTCGCCTGTTTCCAAGAGCATCTGAAAAGCCTCGCGCGTGACGCCATTTTTCAGCCCGGCGTAAATCGTCGCATCTGCCGTGCAATCCAAAAAATACCACACCTCGGTTTTCGGTTCGCCACCGAGTTGGGCGGCAATGGCAGCTGGCGGATGAACTTGGACTGAGAGTTTGTCGGAGGCGTCGAGAAGTTTCACCAAAACCGGAAACCTCGCCGACGCATGCGATCGATATGCGGGGCCAAAAACCCTCTCCCGGTCGCATAGCCAGAGCTCATGGAGAGTCTTCCCTGCGAATTCTCCCGCCACCACGACGCTCTGCGCATCCTCGCGATCGACCAACTCCCATATCTCTCCGATCGGAGCTCCCAACGGGAGATTTTTGTCAAACTTCTCGAGGCGGGTTCCTCCCCACACTCGCTCCATGGGAATCGGCGTAAAGAAAATCGGCTCGTTCACAGCTTCACCATCCCAGCGCCGCGCCCTGCGAGGCAATGGAATTTTCCCACTGTTGGGGTTGAGTAATCTCCGGGTATCGGCATAGTGGCAGCCAGTGATTTCTTCGATGCGAATCGCCCGTTGGTTCATCTATGGTCTGCCCGCCACGCTGATACTTCTGTTCGGCCTTTCGTTTTGGAACGCCTCGCGCCTTTCGGCGGACAAAAAAAACGAGATGTCTCTCGGCCTCCTTGGCGAGCCCTCCACGCTGAACCCGATCCAGCAAGCCGACAGCGCCGCATCGCAGGTGGCAGGCTCCATTTTCAACGGCCTCCTCAAATATAATCCCGACCTCGAAATCATCGGCGACCTCGCGAAATCCTGGACCCTGCATCAAACGACGACCTTTGTTTTTCGCGACGCCCAAGCCGCCGAGACAGCAGCCGAGATTCTGCGGAAATCCAAAGCCGAATGGCCTAACTGGGCTCTCGAGGATGTCTCAACGAGCGCCCGGGAGTTGATTTTGCAACTTCGCGAACCGGGCCTCGACAGCTCGAAAAAAATCCACGCGATCCTTGATTCAACCACCCTCACCCCGCTTGCGCATCTCCGCGTGGAAACCAAGGGGGGCGCCCGCGAACTCCTTCCCAAATTGCGCCAAGCCCTGCCTCCTGCCTTGATTCTTCGCGAGTGGATTGAGAGCGGAGCCGCCTTTGAGATCACGGGTGATCCAGCGCTGAAATCCTCCCTCGAATCCTGGCTCGCAGCGAACGGTGGTGGGAGCGTTTCCGTTGGCGACCCGTTGGAGTTCCTCGCCGAGCCCGAGGTCGTATTTACTCTGCGCGAGAATGTCCGCTGGCATGACGGCGCGCCACTCACTTCCCGTGATGCGGCTTTCACCTACGCGGCGATTATGGACGATGCCACCGCGTCCCCGCGCAAGCCCGACTTCGATTTGATCCTGCGGGTCGAAACGCCCGATGAGCAGACTTTTCGCGTCATCTACCGCAAGCCCTACTCTCCTGCCTTGGAAAGCTGGATGATCCCGCTGTTGCCCGCGCACCTGCTCGAGGGAAAATCGCACGACTGGTGGGTGCAAAACTTCAACCGCACACCGATCGGAACCGGCCCTTTCAAATTCGCCGAGTGGCGCACGAATGAATTCCTCCGCGTGGAGCGAAATCCCGATTACTTCGATGCGCCAGGGCCTTGGCTCGACGGCATCGTCTACCGCTTCATGCCCGACCAACTCACTCTCCGCCTCGCCTTCGAGACGCGGCAGGTGGATTTTTGGGGCGCCGAACCCTGGACCGTTACGGCGTTCGTCGGCGATCCGCGCTTCGAGGTCTTTACAAGCCCGACGAGCAGCTACACCTACATTGGCTGGAACCTCCAACGCCCGCTGTTTCAGGATCCCCTCGTCCGCCGCGCGCTCGCCCACGCGGTCGATGTTCCCTCGATGGTTCGCTACATTCTCTACGGGCACGGCCTCCAAAGCACCGGCATCTTCACGCCGCAGATGTGGTTTTTCGATCCCTCGATCACTCCCCTCGCCCACGATCTCGAAAAAGCCCGCCAACTCCTCGCCGAAGCAGGCTGGAAGCCTGGAGCCGACGGAATCCTCGAGAAAAACGGTCAGCGTTTTTCCTTCACCCTCATCACAAATAACGGCAACGAAGTCCGCCGCGACATCGCCACCCTCGCTCAAGACGGCCTGAAAAAACTCGGCATCGAGGTGAAGGTCGAACTCTACGAGTGGGCCGTTTTTTTAAAAAACCACATCAACAAGCGCGACTTCGACGCCATGGTGCTCGGTTGGTCGCTTGGCAACAGTTACGACCAATTCCAGATCTGGCACTCCTCCCAAGCGAATCCCGAGCAGCTCAATGTCGTGGGCTACAAAAACCCCAAGGCCGACCGCCTGCTCGACGAGATCCGCCAGGAATACAACCGCGAGAAAATCATCCAAATGGCCGCCGACCTCCAGCGCACCATCTACGACGACCAGCCCTACCTGTTTCTCTATGTCCCCGAGGGCACCAGCGTCATGTGGAAGGACGCCTACCGCATTAGACGACCCGATGGACGCGGAGGCTGGATCGACTCGCCTGTGGAAATGACCAAGGCCGGCTGGGCTTATTGGTCCGATTGGTTCTACCGCCCCGAATTCGCCGACCGCTTGCCAAAATGAAGCCCCACATCGTTGTCCTCACCGGCGCCGGCATCTGTCCGAGAGCGGCTTGAAGACCTTCCGCGACAGCGGTGGACTTTGGGAAAATCACCGCATCGAGGATGTCGCCACCCCCGAAGCATGGCAACGCAACCGCGCGCTCGTCCTGAAATTTTACAACGAACGCCGGAAAGCCATGCGCGAGGCCAAACCCAACGCCGCCCATCTCGCAATCGCCTCCTGGCAAAAGCACGCCCACGTCTCGGTGATCACCCAAAATATCGACGACCTCCACGAGCACGCCGGCTCGGAATCCGTCCTGCATCTCCATGGCGAACTCGCCACATCCCGCTCCACCGCCGACCCCGAGTTGATTCTGCCGGAAATCCGCGAAGGCGACCTCTGCCCGCTCGGTTCCCAACTCCGCCCCCACATTGTGTGGTTCGGCGAAGCCGTCACCGAAATGCCCCGTGCCGAAGTGCAGAAGAGGCGATTTCGCCCATGCACCACCCAAAGCGATCCGAGCTTGCCCGTGGCGAAGAACGAGCTGGCCAAAGTGCCCGCGCCCGATCGCCCCAATCAAATCTGGGTCGCAGACATCACCTACATCGAAACGCAGGAAGGTTGGCTCTATCTGGCGGGAATCCTGGATCTGTATTCACGCAAAGTGACGGGGTGGAACACCTCCGACTCGCTGGCCACGGAGCTTGTGACACGCGCCTGGAAGCAAGCATGGAAAAAACACCGCCCCGATCCCGGGCTGTTGGACCACTCGGATAGAGGATGCCAGTATGCCAGCAAGGAGTTCAACAGGCGAAAATCATGATTTTCGATTACATTGAGGGCTTTTACAACTGATGGCGTTTACACTCAGCCCTCGGCTATAAATCCCCGCTGGACTACGAATCCCCCCAGAGCCATAAACCCGATTAACAAAAAGCCCATCCACGCTTTTTCGAGGGAAGATCACATAACGATTGGATCAAATTTCGAGGACACTCCAGAGCGATGGTCATGAGAATTATTCACAAAGCGGTAGCTCTGGCTTGGCGCCAGCGCGCGAGCTCGGCCCTTCGGGCTCGCGCTGCCGCTACCTTGCCCTGCCGGGCATTGATGAACAGTTCTCATGGCTGGGATACCTACAAGGCAAAAAGTTACACGCAAATCGCCGAAATGCCCTTTTAAAGACTCTCCTCTGCGGAAGAAAGATTTCGAAAAACTATCGCCGGATGCGATGGCGGCCGTCGCCGACGCTGAGGACTTCAATGCGGACTTGGGTGAGACCCTGGTCGGTGAAGCCGAGTTGGTCGGCAACGGGTTTGGTGACATCCAGAAGTCGCCCTCGAATGTAGGGACCGCGGTCGTTCACGCGGACTTTGGTGGCTTTTCCATTCTGCAAATTCGTCACGCGAATGGTGCAAGGGAGGGGGAGGGTTTTGTGGGCGGCCGCACGGGTCCAGGGCCAAAGCTTTTCGCCGATGGCGGTTTTTCCGGGGAAGATCAGGAAATGCTCACTGTAGTGGGAGGCGACGCCAGTCTCGACATGCCCGACGGCTTGGCGGGGACTCATAGGGTGGTAGCGCACGCCGCGCAGAGTGTAGGCCTTGTATTTGTAGCCGTCGTAGTTGGCGGCACATCCGCCGAGCAGGAAGGAAGTGAGGATCAGGATGGCGAGGGAGGGTTTGGTCATAGCGGGAGCATTTTGATAGCT
>JBIPMC010000005.1:0-18192 GCA_044369345.1 Terrimicrobiaceae bacterium | reverse complement strand
ATTTTTTTAAAACATCCTCCTAGCGCTGGCTTGGCGGGCCATCGCCGAGCGGGTCATCATGAGTTCGCCGGCTGTGACCTCGCGCTGGCCGAGCGAGGACGCGCAGCCGGTGCAGAGGTAGTCGTAGATTTCCTTGTCGGGCAGGACGAGCAGGAGCTTCTCGCGGACCGGCATGGCGGTCTGGCATTTTTTGCAATAGAGCGACGAGGCGCGGAGACTTTCAAATTGCTGCATGGCGGTGTTTGTCGGGCGGAGAATACTTTCGCGGCGCGCGGGAATCAACCGCCCAGCGGGTTTGTTCTTGCCAGCGCGGCGGCGGATTGGTTTCTGGAGCCCTTCTTATGAGCGACACAACCATTCTTTCCATCCGCGCACGCCAAATCCTCGATTCGCGCGGCAACCCAACTGTCGAAGCCGATGTCGAACTCGCCGGCGGCGCCGTCGGTCGCGCGGCCGTTCCCAGCGGAGCCAGCACCGGCGAACATGAAGCCGTCGAACTCCGTGACGGCAACAAAGCCAACTACCTCGGCAAGGGCGTCACCAAGGCGGTTGCGAATGTTTCTAAAATTCTCGCTCCCGCCATCATTGGCCTCGATGCCGCCGATCAGCTTTCCGTGGACAAGGCGATGCTCGCCGCCGACGGCACCTCGACCAAGAAAAAGGTCGGCGCAAATGCCATCCTCGCCGTCTCCCTCGCCACCGCGAAAGCCGCAGCCGCGCAAGTCGGCCAGCCGCTCTACAAATACCTCGGCGGGCCAAACGCCAAGGTCCTCCCGGTGCCGATGATGAACATCCTCAACGGCGGCGCCCATAGCGACGCGCCGATCGATTTCCAGGAGTTCATGATCGTGCCGAAAAACTTCCCGAGCTTCTCCGAAGCCCTCCGCGCCGGCACCGAGATTTTCCACGCGCTCAAATCCGAGCTCAAAGGTCGCAAGCTCTCGACCGCCATCGGCGACGAAGGTGGTTTCGCCCCCGCCCTCTCCAGTGCCGAGGACGCCCTCGACTCCATCGCCAAGGCTGTGAAAGCCGCCGGCTACAAGTTCGGCAAAGATGTCTTCATTGCGCTCGACTGCGCCTCCAGCGAATTCTACGCCGCTGACAAGAAAGCCTATATCTTCAAGAAATCCGACGGCTCCAAGCGCACTGCTGACGAACTCGTCGCCTACTACGCCGGCCTCTGCAAAAATTACCCCATCATCTCGATCGAGGATGGATGCGCGGAAAATGACTGGGACGGCTGGAAAAAACTCACCGAAGCGCTCGGTGACAGCATCCAGCTCGTCGGCGACGATCTTTTTGTCACCAATGTCGAATTCCTCCGCAAAGGCATTGATCAGGGCGTGGCAAACTCGATCCTCGTCAAGGTCAACCAGATCGGCTCCCTCACCGAAACCCTCGACGCCATCGAGCTCGCGAAGGAAAACAAATACACAGCCGTGATCAGCCACCGCTCGGGCGAGACCGAAGATGTCACCATCGCCGACATCGCCGTGGCCACGAACGCCGGCCAGATCAAGACCGGCTCCCTCTGCCGCACCGACCGCGTCGCGAAATACAACCAACTCCTCCGCATCGAAGAGGAACTCGGCGACAACGCCATCTACGGCGGCAAAATGCGCTGAGTCGATCCCACGAAAATTCAGCAAGCGGCGGGCCAATAACCCGCCGCTTTTTTTGTGTCGTTTCAACTTTAAAATGATTGGCCGAGAATTTCCTCTATCCGCGCGTGGAGTTCCTTGGCGGCGCTGAGGATTTTTTGGAGGTCGGCCAAATCCTCGGGGCGGTGTTGGGAGCGCTCGGCGAGGATTTCGGCGTAGCCGATGATGGCGTTGAGGGGGGTGAGGAGTTCGTGGCTCGGGCTCGCAGGAGAGGAAATTCGAGGATTAGCTGCTGAGGTATTAGGCTTTGCGCCAGCGAGGAGCGTTTCGATTTTTCCGATCAAGCGCTCAAGGTCGATGGGTTTGGGGTCGTAGTCGTCGCAGCCGACGGCGAGGCATTTTTCGCGGTCGCCTTCGGCGGTTTCTGCGGTGAGGGCAATGAGGGGGATTCGCGCCAAGGCCGGATCAGCCTTGATTTGACGGGTTGCGGTCCAGCCGTCGATCACTGGCAGGCCCATATCCATCAAGACGAGGTCGGGCGATTCGGAGCGCGCTTTGGCCACCCCCTCGGCGCCGTCGACCGCCATGGCCACCGTGTAGCCCCTCTTCGTCAAACGGCGCGAGAGCATGTCTCGGTTCATTTCGTGATCCTCAACGAGAAGGATTTTCTTCACGGCCCAAAGCAATCAAAACACACCGCGCCCGGCGAGGTTCTTTTGGGAAACTGGCCGCGGACTCGCGTGGCATCGAGGTGCGTGAAATTGACACTGCCAACCAAACCCGCTTTTATATGGCCTCATGATTCGACCGTTCGCCCTGCTGTGCGCGGCCCTTGCCGTGGCGTTGGCAGGTTGTGCCTCTCCCGAAGGCCCCGCCGCCCGGTTGGACAAGGCCAACATTCTCCCACTCGGAATCGACGACGATTATCAATTCCGAAAAATCCTGACTTCGGTCTTCGACCCGAATTTGAAGGAGCAAAAGACTTCGGGAGGAAGAAATGGCGGAGTGATCGATTTTGAACGCGCCCGAAGGACCTGGGGCGCGGTGGATAGCTTGGAAGTCTCCAAGCGGCACGGCTCGTATTTTACTTTCTTCTGGCGCACCTCCAAGGATTCGGATGTCACGCTACGACTCGAATACCGACAGGCCGGGCTGGGAAATTATGTGATGGCACAGGAGCGGTATTACCCGGCCGCGCGCGGCTCTCACAGGTCCACCTTCCAAGTGACCGGGGATGATTTTCTGGAAAACGGGCTCGTCTCCGCATGGCGGGCTTTGTTGATTGTGGATGGTCGCATCGTGGGGCTCCGGCAATCATCGATGTGGCGCTAGCGGGTTGACAGGATCCGGATGTGTGTTTTTAGGTTTTTAAGTAAATGGTAAGCAAGTCATCGAGCATCCTTGTAGGCAGTGCGTCTGGGACGATCTGGATGAGGGTCGAGGGCCGTGGCACTTTTGAAAATTGCCAAGGTCTCAAGGAATTTTCGCGCCGCATGATTTCCAAGGGCCATACGGAGTTCATTCTCGACCTTGAGAAATGCGAGCTTATGGACTCGACTTTCATGGGCACGCTCGCTGCGCTGGCTTTCAGTCTGCGCGACTCGCAGGGCCGTCTCCGCGTGGTGCGGGCGAACACACGCAATTTCTCCCTGCTCGAAAGTCTGGGTCTCGACAATCTTTTCGCAGTCGAACCCGAGCCCTCCGGCCCCGCGCCGGCTGCCTTCAAAAAAACCGACATCTCCGACCGGGACTCCCAGGAAGCGCGAGTCCATATTTTGGAAGCCCACGAAGCTTTGATCGAAGCCGATCCCCGAAATGCCGTGAGGTTTCAGGATGTGATTGAATTTTTGAAATCCGAGGCACCCGAAGCCTGAGCCGCTCCGTTCTTGCTTGGCGGGGCTTGTTTTCAGAAAGTCCAGAGATCCTGAAGTCTCATGTGGACCCTTTATAACCTGTCGACTCTGGCGCTCGTTGTCGCGTTGTTCGCCCTTTTTATTTTGTGGTCGCAGGCTCGGGCCCGGCGCCTTCGCACGCGGCTTGACGATCTTCAGACCGAGGTGGCGCGCGTGTTCGATTTTCTCCACGGCATCGGCGCGGCGTTTTCCGAGGGAGTGCGCAGCACGGAGCTTCACCGTCTCATTTTGGAAAGCACGATGCGGATCATGAATGCCAGCCATGGCGCGCTCTACATCGCCGACAAGGCCGGCTCAAGCCTCACACCGTCGCATCTTTCGGAAGGTTGCCCCGCTTTTTTCGAGGTTCCCGCCGAGCTGCTCGCGCAAGCCAAAGGCTCCCCTGCCTTGCTCCGCAGCTTGCTCGGCATCCAGCCGGTTCTCCCCGACAGCCGCGGGCCATTGGCCGATTGCTGGCGAGCGAACGAGATCTGCACTCTTTCCGAATTCGACACCGGAGAAGGCCTGACCTGCCCGGCGATTCTCGGAACGCTCGTTTACAGAAACAAAATCCTCGGAGTCCTCGCGCTCGCCGGGCACGGCCACCTGCCATTCGTGGAGAAGGACATCACCGTCTTCCGCACGATCGCCGAGCAATGTGCCTTTGCCCTCTACAACCAAGCCGTCTACCTCGAGGCCGGACAGAAAAAACTCATGGACCGCGACCTCGAGATCGCCCGTGACATCCAGCGCGTTCTTTTGCCAGCGGGTGACCCGGTTTTTTCCGGCTACGAAATCACCGGCCTCAGCCTCGCGGCCGGGCATCTCAGCGGGGATTATTTCGACTTCATTTCGCTCGGGCCGGACCGCCTAGCCGTAGCGATCGCCGATGTTTCCGGCAAGGGCGTTCCCGCCTCACTCATCATGGCGATGTGCCGTGGCGTGCTGCGGCGCGAGGCGCTCGATGCCTCCCTGCCCAGCGATGTGCTGCGGCGGGTGAACAGCCTCCTTTACCCCGACATCAGGGAGGACATGTTCATCAGCATGGCCTATGCGATCCTCGACGGCCCGGGTGGAAAATTCACGCTGGCCCGCGCGGGTCATGATGCGCCGTTGCTCTACCGCGCCGCCACGCGCGAGGTCAAAAATCTCAGCCCGAAAGGCATGGCTCTCGGCATTGACAGCGGGGAGGTGTTCAATAGAGTTTGCGCCGATTTGAGCCTACTGCTGGAGCCCGGCGACTGCATCCTTCTCTACACGGACGGGGCCACCGAGGCCCTGAACGCCGACGGCGTGGAATACGGTGTCGGCCGCCTCGCCAAAGCCCTCCGATCCGTCGCGGACCAGGGTGCCGCCGCCGTCCTTCGGCATGTGGCCGAGGATGTCAGCTCCTTCACCGGCCGCGAATCCAAGCAAGACGACTTCACACTTATCGCCATTTCCAAAAAATGAACAACCCAACCGAATCTGAAGCCCAGGATACCGCACCAAAAAACGCGGAGCAGGAAGCCGAGATCGCCGTGGTGGACTTCGAAGCCGAGGCCGCGAAGCTCAAAGACCTCGCCCTCCGCGCCCGCGCCGACCTCGACAATTTCCGCAAGCGCGCCCTGCGTGAAAAAGAGGAAGCCATCCGCTACGCAAACAACGGTCTGCTTGAACGGCTCCTGCCCGTGATTGATAATTTCGAGCTCGGCCTGGACGCCGCCAAGAATGCCGCCGACACCGCCTCGATCCTCCAGGGAATGTCGATGGTTCACAAACAGCTCCAGGATTTCCTGAAAAACAACGGCCTCGAGGAAGTCCAGGCCGAGGGCGAGGCGTTCGATCCGAACAAGCACGACGCCGTGTCGCAGGAGTTCAGCACCGAGGTTCCCGAGGGCCATGTTGTGAGGCAGGTCCGCAAAGGCTATAAAATCAAAGACCGCCTCGTTCGCGCCTCGTCGGTTATTGTTTCCAAGGGGCCGCAATGAGCCGCAAACGCGACTACTACGAGATTCTCGGAGTCGAGCGGAGCGTCAGCGAGGAGGATCTCAAGCGCGCCTACCGCAAGCTCGCGGTCAAATACCACCCCGATAAAAACCCGGACGACCACACGGCCGAGGAAAAGTTCAAAGAAGTCGGCGAGGCCTACGAGGTTTTGAGCGATGCCAGCAAACGCGCCGCCTACGACCGCTACGGCCACGCCGCTTTCCAAGGCGGGATGGGCGGAGGTGGCGGAGGCGGCTTCCACGATCCGTTCGAGGTTTTCCGGGAGGTTTTCAGCGGAGGCGGGGGCGGCGGAATTTTCGATCACATTTTTGGAGGAGGCGGGGGCGGCATGGATTCCTCCGGTCGCCAGCGCGGGTCCGACCTCCGCTACGATCTGCAGATCACGCTCGAGGAAGCGGCGCGAGGTTGCGAGAAGGAAATCGAAATTCGCAAGCTCGACGCCTGCGATCCCTGCGGCGGTTCCGGCGCGCAGAAAGGCTCGAAAGCCGTCACCTGCCCGACCTGCCGGGGACGCGGCCAAGTCGCCGTCTCGCGTGGATTTTTCCAAGTCGCCCAAACTTGCCCCGCCTGCCACGGCACAGGCCGCATCATCGAAAAACCCTGCCTTTCCTGTCAGGGCGAAGGCCGCGTCGAAAAGACGAGCCGCGTGAAAATCAAAATCCCCGCCGGCATCGATAGCGATTCACGCCTCCGCAGCAACGGCGGCGGCGAGGCTGGCCTGCGAGGAGGCGCCTCGGGCGATCTCTATGTCGTCGTGCATATCAAGGAGCATGAGGTTTTCACGAGGAACGGCATGGATTTGAACTGCGAGGTTCCGGTCCCGTTCACCACCGCCGCGCTCGGCGGCGAAATCCGTGTTCCCACGCTCAACGGCGCGGTGAGTTTGAAAATCCCCGCCGGCACTCAGAGCGGCTCCACTTTCCGCATCCGGGGCCTCGGAATGCCTGCGATTCAAGGCGCGGCGAAGGGCGACATCCTCACTTATGTGCAGGTCGAAGTGCCGTCGCGCCTTAACAGCGAGCAGCGCGAGGTTTTGCAGAAATTTGCGGAGCTTTGCGGGGAGGAAAACAACCCCATCAACAAAAGTTTCTACGACCGCGTGAAGTCGTTCTTCAAATAACCCGTCATGATCCTCACCGCCGCCCAGATGGTCGAAGCGGAGAGGGCCGCCTTCGCCTGCGGCGAATCCGCCGAAGATCTCATGGAAATAGCGGGCCGACGCATGGCGGAGTTCGTTGCGCAGTTCCACCCGCGCCCGGGAACCTGCCGGGTTTTTGCTGGCAAGGGCCACAACGGCGCCGATGTGCTCGTCGCCTCACGGTATCTCGCCGAAACCGGTTGGCGGATTGAAATCGAGCTGGTCTTTCCAACCCAAGACCTCGCACCACGGACGGCCAAGCAGTTGAAAAGGCTGAAAAGCACGCTCGGAGCGGAGGGCTCTGCTTGTCAGAACCGCGACAGCGTGTTTGCGGGCACCGCTCCGGGCGTCACAAGCAGGTCCCTCCTGCGCGCGCCGCTGGTGGTTCTGGATGGCCTGCTCGGGATTGGTTCGACAGGCGAACCGCGCGAGCCGGTGGCCTCCGCTATCCGCCGCATCAATCAACTCCGTCGCGAAATGGCCGCATGGGTTCTGTCGGCAGATTTGCCCAGCGGTCTCGGCCGGCTCGGCGTCGAGGCCGATGCCACGCTCGCGATGGGCTTTGCCAAAACATCGCTTCTTGCCGATGAGGCGACGAATTTTGTCGGTCGCCTTGGCATCGCCCCGCTGCCGGGCTTGCAGCCCCCACCCGCCGCCGACCCCGCCGAGGTTTTGGTTGCGGAAAGCCTCCGGCGCCTTTTGCCGCCGCGATCGTTCGACTCGCACAAAGGCTCCTACGGCCGCGTGGCGATCGTGGCCGGCTCTCGAGACTACCCCGGCGCAGCGAGACTTTGCTCCGCTGCCGCAGTCCACACCGGCGCGGGACTCGTCACCCTTTTTGTTCCTCCCGAAATCGTCACCACGCTTTCCGCCGCCGTGATTCCCGAGGTTATGGTTTCGCCGATCGAGGATTTCGCCGAACTCCTCGGAAAAAAATTCGACGCTGTGGCGCTTGGCCCTGGTTTGGGGCGCGAGCGCGACGAGATGGTGCGAGATTTTGTCCGCGACTGCCCCCTGCCCTGCGTGGTGGATGCCGATGCGTTGAATGCCCTTTCGGAATCGCCCGAGGTTTTGAAATCCTGCGCCGGCCCGCGCCTCCTCACACCTCATCCACTCGAGTTGGAAAGAATTTTCCGCAGCCAAAACCTCCCCCGCCGCGATTGGCTTGAGGCTTTTGTCGTTGAATTCCCTGTCACCCTCCTTCTTAAGGGCGCGCGCACGATCCTTGGTCAATCAGGCTCGGCTCCGTCGTATAACTCCACCGGCCATCCCGGCATGGGCAGCGGCGGAATGGGCGATGTTCTCACCGGCGTTTGCGCGGCATTGGTCGCGCAGGGCAAAACCCCGCTCGTGGCAGCCAGCCTCGGCGCGTGGGTCTGTGGGCGCTCCGCCGAAATCGCGTTGTGCGGGGGATGTTTCTCCCAGGAATCGCTGAGCGCGAGCGTGGTGATTGATTTTCTCGGGCCCGCCTTTTCTGATCTGCGCAATGGCGTTCTTTGAACCCGCTTCCGAGCCAAATCCCATCTTGATCTCGACTCGGGGCATATTTAGGCTGCGCGATTCCATGAGGAAGTTCCTGCTCAGTCTGTGCCTGCTTGCGGCGATGTCCACAGCCCGTGCGCAGTTTGGGAGCTTCGGAGATATTCCGGTCGAGATCACGGCCGATGGCAACACGCGGTTCGACCAAGGCGTGGCGGTCGCGGAGGACAATGTCCAAATCCACTACGGCGACTACAGTATTTTCTGCGACTATGCGGAATACAACCCCGACACGCGCGATGTGCTGCTCTCGGGCAATATCCGACTTTACAACCCCGATCAGGTGCTCACGGGACAGCGAGGCATTTTTAACCTCGAGAGCAAGCAGATGCGGGCACTGGAGTTTGCCGGCTCAGAGTATCCTTTCTATTTCAGGGCATTCAATTTTCGCGCGATCTCTCCGAAGGAATTCCGGGTACTCGACGGCTCGCTGACCACGCACGATTCGTCCCAGCCCGATTTCCATGTGCGGCCTCGCTCGATCCGTTTTTATCCTGGCGACCGCGTGGTGATGACAAACACGACGCTCTATGTCGGGCAGACACCGGTCCTTTGGTTCCCTTTTCTCTATGCCGACCTCAACCGCTCGGGCTTCCAATTCCTCCCCGGTTACGACTCGCGCTGGGGGGCTTATTTGCTGCTTTCCTACTCCTTCCCTGTGACCGAAGGCATTGACGCCGCCGTGAGGCTCGAGGAGCGCACGGAATTCGGGCCTTCTGCCGGCCTCGATCTTGATATGAAATACGGACCCGCGGGTCGGAACTTTGGCAAACTCCGTGCGGACTATGTTTTCGAGTCCAAGGATGTGACAACAGTCGAAGCGCCCGGCGAACCGGCCGAAACAAACACGACAAACCGCTACCGGGTTTCTTTCCAACAACGCCTCTTTTTCACCGACGACATCTACGGCACGGCGGATGTGAACTGGCTGAGCGATGTGGATTTTCTCGAGGATTTCTACCCGCAGGACTATCGAACGGATCCGCAACCGGACACCTCGCTCTCGCTTAGCAAATGGGACGAGGACTACACGCTCACGCTGCTCGGCCGCTGGCAGATTAACGATTTCCAAGATACAACAGAGCGCAAGCCCGAGCTGGTTTTTGACTTCAAGCAGCAGTCGTTCTTCGGCCTGCCGCTCCAATACGATGGCGAGACAGGAGTGGCTCAGTTGAAGCGGGCATTTTCGAACAATCCCTCGTTCGGCGAAACGGAGTTTCCCGACTATCAGGCCACGCGCTTTGATACTTTCCATCAATGGTCGCTGCCCTCGCAAATGTTCGGCTGGCTGAATGTAAACCCCCGCGCGGGCATTCGCGGCACCTACTACAGCGCGAGCGGCTCGTTCATTCAGCCTGCAGGCGACGAGGAAGTGCTCGATCCGGTGAGCGGCGAGTTGATGGTGATCAATCCGAACGACAGCCAGACTTCCGAAAATCCGCTGAACGACCCCTCCTCAAATCTCAAACAAAATGGCGCGGTCTTCCGCCCCATTGCAAACTACGGCGTTTCCGTTTCAACCAAATTCTCCCGTGCGTTCGAGCAAGTGCAAAGCCGTGCGCTGGGCCTCGATGGCCTTCGCCATGTTGTTGAGCCCTACCTCAACTACTCTGGCGTTTACAACATGGGCGCCGCGCCTCAGGACATCTACCAGTTCGACCGCGTGGTGCCGTCCACCCAGCTTCTCCCGGTGGAATTCCCGCAATTCTACGCCACCGACTCGATCGCCACATGGAATATCACGCGGATGGGCTTCAACCAACGCTTCCAGACCCGCCGCGACAATGGCACCTACCAATGGCTGACATGGAACACTTTCATGGATGCCAATTTTGAAAATCCCTACACCGATGCGCCGGTCTCGAATCTCTTCAATGTCGTTCGCTTTTATCCACTGCCCTGGGCCTCACTGGGCGTGGAGTCGCAGCTGCCGGTGGTCACCGAGGGATTCACGGAGTTGAATACCACCCTGAGCGTGATGCCCACCCGCGACACGCGGCTTTCACTCGGCCACCGCTACATCGATGGGAACGATTATTTCACCGACAACAGCCAGCTGAACTTCTTCGCCTACTGGCGCCTTAACGACAACTGGAGCGTGAGCCTTTACGAACAATACGAATTCGAAAGCCAGGTGCTCCAATACCAGCGCTACTTCATCAACCGCGATCTCACCAGCTGGGTCGCCTCGATCGGCGCCGAGGTGCGCGACAACATGGGCGGCGACCAGGAATATGGATTCCTTCTGATGATGACTCTCAAAGACGCGCCGCAGATCACACTCCCCGTGGCATTCAGCCAAGGTCCCGACGACGGGCAGCCGGCCGGCGCGATCGATTGAGTTTATTTCCTAAAAAATTTCACCCATGAAACTCTGCATTATTGGATCAGGATATGTCGGCCTCGTCTCCGGGGCTTGCTTCGCGGAAGTCGGCCACAATGTGATCTGCGTCGACAACAACGAGAAAAAAGTCACCCAACTCCGCGCTGGCAAAGTGCCGATCTACGAGCCTGGCCTCGAGGAATTGATCCATCGCAATGTCGCCGCCAAGCGCCTGCATTTCACCACGAGCACCGAAGAGGGAGTGGATGGATCGGATGTGGTTTTCATCGCCGTGCCGACGCCGCCACAGCCCGATGGCAGCGTTGATCTTTCCTACATCGAGAAGGTCGCCCGCGAAATTGCCGCCGTCCTCAAGCCCGGCCAATACCGCGTGATTGTGGACAAAAGCACCGTGCCTGTGAAAACCGGCGAGAAGGTCGCCGACACGATCCGCCGCTACAACAAGGGCGGCGCGGAATTTGATGTCGTCAGCAATCCCGAATTCCTCCGCGAAGGTTGCGCCGTGCCGGATTTGATGAAGCCAGACCGCATCGTGATCGGCGGCAACAGCGAGCGCGCCGTCGCGTTGATGCAAAAAATTTACGAGCCATTCATGGCTCCGGTTCTTGTCACCGACATCAACTCTGCCGAGTTGATCAAGCACGCGGCGAATTCATTTTTGGCCCTCAAGATTTCCTACATCAACGCCGTCGCCCGCATTTGCGAGGCCAGCGGCGCGGATGTTGAGAAGGTTGCCGACGGCATCGGTTCGGACAAACGCATCGGCAGGAATTTCCTCAATGCCGGCATTGGCTACGGCGGCTCGTGCTTCCCGAAGGACATCGCCGCCTTCATCGCGATCAGCGAAGACCTCGGCGTGCCGTTCACGCTTTTGAAGGAAGTTGAGAAAATCAACCGCTCCCAGCGCGAGCGTTTCTTGGCGAAAATCCGCGAGTCCCTTTGGGTCTTGAAGGATAAAAAAATCGCCGTCTGGGGCCTGGCCTTCAAGCCCGACACCGACGATGTCCGCTCCTCCGTGGCCATTGATCTCGCCAACGACCTCCTCAAGGAAGGTGCGGAAGTCACTGTTTACGATCCCAAGGGCACAGAGAAAGCACTTGAGTTCAATCTGATCAACGGAGCCAAGGTTGCCAAAACCCCGCTCGAAGCAGCCACTGGAGCCGAAGCGCTCGTCATTGCCACCGAGTGGAAGGAATTCACCACCGTCGATCTCGCCGATCTCCACAAAGTCATGCACACCGCCATGATCTTCGACGGACGCAACCTCCTCGACCCCGCCACCGTGCGCGCCGCCGGGTTCCAATACACCAGCATCGGACGGAGCTAACCCAGCCGCAGCGGCCCTCCATGCAGCAATACCACCGACTCCTCCATCTCGTTCTCGAAAAGGGTCGGCCAAAATCCGACCGCACCGGCACCGGAACGATTTCGGTTTTCGGCGCACAGGAGCGCTTCGATTTGCGAGAGGGGTTTCCACTGGTCACCACCAAGAAACTCCATCTCCGCTCGATCATTCACGAGCTGCTGTGGTTCCTCAAAGGCGAGACCAACATCGCCTACCTCCGCGAAAACGGCGTCACCATCTGGGACGAGTGGGCAAATGAAAACGGCGACCTCGGGCGCGTCTATGGCGCGCAGTGGCGCTCTTGGCGCGCTGCCGACGGCACGGTGATCGACCAAATCGCCCGCGTCGTCGAAGAACTCCAAAAAAATCCCGACAGCCGCCGCCATATCGTCTCGGCTTGGAATCCCTCCGAGCTTCATCTCATGGCCCTCGCACCCTGTCATGCCATGTTCCAATTTTTTGTCCAAGACGGCGAGTTGAGCTGCCAACTCTACCAACGCAGTGCGGACCTCTTCCTCGGCGTGCCATTCAACATCGCCTCCTACGCGCTCCTCACGATAATGGTCGCGCAAATCTGCGGCCTCCGCCCCGGCGATTTCGTTCACTCCTTTGGCGACCTCCACCTTTACACAAACCACCTCGGCCAGGCCCGTCTCCAACTTACACGCGAGTGCCGCCCACTCCCTCGCATGATCCTTAACCCCGAGCGCCGTCGCCTCGAGGATTTTGTCTTCGAGGATTTCACGCTCGAAGGCTACGACCCCCACCCCGCCATCAAGGCCCCGATCTCGGTATGATCGCCATCGCCGCAATGTCCCGCAACCGCGCCATTGGACTCGATGGCCGCATCCCGTGGCATCTCTCCGAGGATTTGAAATTTTTCAAACGCACCACACTTGGCCATGTCGTGCTCATGGGCCGCAAAACTTATGAGTCCATCGGAAAGCCCCTCCCGGGCCGTGACAACTGGATTCTCTCTCGCACAGCCGATATTCCCGGAGTCCAAATCCTCCGCTCCGCCGGGGAAATCCCCTCCGCGCCCGCAGGAAAAAATCTCTACCTTGTCGGCGGAGCCGAACTCTACACCGCGCTCCTCCCGCGCTGCACCGAAATCCTCCTCACCCGCGTGAACCTCGATACCCCGGGCGACGCCTTCTTCCCCGCCTTTGAGCGCGATTTTGACGAAGGCGAAATCCTCCTCGCCGGCGACCAATTTGAAATCCGGCGCCACCGCCGCAAGGCCTGATTCTCAGATCTTCTCGTAAAAACCCTCCCCACCTCTCGATGTTCTCACAAAGTTCTTAGGGGGTGATTGTTTTTTTCAAAACCAAATCCACACGGTGATCAATCGGCTCGTCGTCCAATGCACTGCGGAGACCGGCCAGTTCGCACTCGCCCATTTCCGCCCCCTGCAGCGCACGATCGATATCCGAGCCTTCCCGGAAATTCCCTTTCGCTCGCGGCCCGAACAACTCTGCCCTCGTCACTGAGGGATGCCGCTCAAGCACCGCGTGAATCCGCTCCGCCATTTGCACTGGAACGGCCTCCTGAATCAAAGCCCAGAATCCCTTTGCAAAGCACACAACCTTTCGCACGCCGCCTCCAGTGCAGGCGTGCAGTCCTCGACAATGGCCCCCCCAAAATCGCCTCCGCTGTTTCCTCGTTGTCGGTGCGAGTCTTCTCATTGCGCACATCCGGTTGTTTCATGTCAGAGCCCCCCCCGCCCTTCGGAAAAAAAATAAAAAATCTCTTGCCGCGAAAACCAATTCCGATATTGTGATCACCGTTCTGGGGGGAACAAAAGCCCACTGTAGCATTCGCTGCGGTGGGCTTTAACTTTTCCGGCCTCTTTCCCGTCATTCCTCTTTCCCGCCTACCTGCGCCGCCATACCCCGATTTCTCATCTTGAATTTAGAATTTCGCATTCCAAATCTCCTCGCTTGCGATTTAGATAGCTGGTTCACCTTTTCATCATGTTCGCTTGGATCCTGAAAAAAATCGTCGGCAGCAAAAATCAGCGCGAGTTGCGCCGCATGTTGCCGACTGTCAAAAAAATCAATGAGTTTGAGGCCACCCTCCAATCCTCTCCCGATGAGGCTCTGCGGGCGAAGACCCTCGAATGGAAGGATCGCTTGTCCAAAATCTCCGACTCCGCCGAACTCGCCCGCGAACTCCATCAAATCCTCCCAGAGGCTTTCGCCGTTGTCAAAAACGGCGCGCGCCGTCTTTGTGGAATAACCGTCGATGTCTGCGGACACCCGCTCACTTGGAACATGGTTCACTTCGATGTCCAACTCATCGGCGGCATGGTGCTCCACAATGGCCGCATCGCCGAGATGGCCACCGGTGAAGGAAAAACTCTCGTCGCCACTCTCGCTGTTTATCTCAACGCCCTCTCCGGCCGCGGCGTTCATGTCGTTACTGTGAACGACTACCTCGCGCGACGAGACGCCGAGTGGATGGGCCAACTCTACCAATTTCTCGGCCTCACCGTCGGCGTGCTTCAAAACGACCAGACCCCCACGCACCGTCGCGAGCAATACGCTTGCGACATTGTTTACGGCACGAACAGCGAGTTTGGCTTCGATTACCTCCGCGACAATGGCATGGCCACCTCCCGCGACCAACAAGTCCAGCGCGGCCATTATTTTGCCATCGTGGACGAAGTGGACTCGATCCTCATCGACGAAGCCCGCACGCCGCTCATCATTTCCGGCCCAGCCACTGTTTCGACCCATCAATATGACCGGTTTAAACCGCTTGTGGACCAGCTTGTTCGCAAACAAACCATGCTTTGCAACAAGCTTGCCAGCGAGGTGAAGGAACTCGCGGAGGCTGGAAAATCTGCGGAGGCCGGTAGAAACCTCTTCAAACTCAAACTTGGCCAACCGCGTTCCAAAGCCCTCTTGCGCCTTCTCGAAGATCCTGAAATGCGGAAGTTAATGGACAAAGCTGAGTTGGAATTTTACAAAGACACCGAAGGCAAGGCCGCCCTCGTCGCGCTTAAGGAAGAACTCTTTTTCACAATCGAGGAGAAATCCCACGAAGCCGATCTCACGGAGTTGGGCCGGAATTACCTCAACCCCGACGACCCGAATGCCTTCACGCTCCCTGATCTTTTGACCGAATTTGCTGACATCGAGAATGACTCCTCGCTTTCTGCTTCCGACAAAACTGCAAAAAAGGCCGCCCGCCAGCAACATTGCGACGCCCAAGCCCAGCGCATTCACAACATTACCCAACTCGTCAAAGCTTACTGTCTTTACGAGAAAGATGTCGAATATGTTGTTGAAGAAAATAAGGTTATCATCGTCGATACCTTTACCGGCCGCAAGATGCCCGGCCGCCGTTGGTCCGATGGCCTCCACCAAGCCGTTGAGGCCAAGGAGGGTGTCCAAATCGATCGCGAAACCCAAACCCTTGCGACCATCACGATCCAAAATTACTTCCGTCTCTACCACAAACTCGCCGGCATGACCGGCACGGCCGAGACAGAGGTCAGCGAGTTTCATGATATTTACCGATTGGATGTCAATGTGATCCCCACCAATCGAACAGTCCAGCGCAAGGACGAAAACGACCGCATTTACAAGACCCGCCGCGAAAAATACAACGCCGCGATCGAAGCGATCAAGGAGGTCCACGCCTCCGGGCAGCCTGTGCTCGTCGGCACCGCGAGCGTGGAGTCATCGGAGTTGTTGAGCCGCATGCTCAAGCTCCAAAAAATCCCGCACACCGTCCTCAATGCCAAATACCACATGCAAGAGGCCGAGATTGTCTCCCGTGCTGGACTCAAGGGCGCCGTCACGATTTCCACGAATATGGCCGGCCGTGGCACCGACATCAAACTCGGCGATGGCGTCTCCGAATTGGGCGGACTTTTCGTCCTCGGCACAGAACGACACGAGTCGCGCCGCATCGATCGACAGCTGCGCGGTCGTTGTGCCCGACAAGGCGATCCAGGCCGTTCTCGCTTCTATGTGAGCTTCGAGGACGACCTCATGCGAAATTTCGGCGCCAGCGATCGCATGACAAAAATCATGGAAACCTTCGGCCTCAAAGAGGGCGAAGAACTCGAGCACCCCTGGCTGAATCGCAGTGTCGAGACCGCCCAGAAACGCGTCGAACAGCGGAATTATATGATCCGCAAACGCACGCTCGAGTTCGACGATGTGATGAACCAGCAGCGCGAAGTCGTTTACGGCTACCGCAACGAGGTCATGGATTCCGAGAATCCCCGCGTACTTATCCTTGAAGTTATCAACGAAGTCGTTCCAAAAAAAGCCTCTGCATTCCTAGAATCCATGGAAGGCGAGGAGCCTGATTACCAAGGCCTGCTCCATTGGCTCAACACTAGCTTCCCGCTTGGCCTCTCGATGGAACGGGCTGCATTTTCCACCCGCACGATCGAGGAAAACTCGAAGTTCCTTGTGGAAACCATTACTGATTCCTACGAGCGCAAGTCGGCACTCGAGCACCCCGAAGCCCTCAAAGGCCTCGAACGCTACATCATTCTCAATGCCATCGACCGCCTTTGGCAGGAACACCTCTATGCAATGGATGGTCTCCGCGATGCCGTTTACCTCCGGGCCTTCGGCCAAAAAGATCCGCTCGTCGAATACAAAAACGACGCATACGCCATGTTCGTCGATCTTATGGATACCATCAAAGGCGAGGTTCTGAACAATCTCTTCCGCAGCACAACGAATCTCCAAGCGTTCGAAAACCTGCTCTCCAAGCTCCCGACTTTCCTCTCCCGGCCCGAATGGAATCTGAATCCCGAAACCTCGGAATCCGGCCAAGCTCCCTCTCCCAAACCCGATCATCCACCAACTCCGAAGTTCGAACTCCCCCTCAAGCGCGAGCTTCCCAAAGTTGGCCGCAACGATCCTTGCGCCTGCGGTAGCGGGAAAAAATTCAAATCCTGCTGCGGTCGCACCGCCTGATCCTTAAAAAACTTGTTCCACATGGAACAAATTTCGAGAGCGGCGCTTTTGGGCGTTCCAAAAAAATCGCCAAAAACCTTTCATTGGCCTGAATCGCCGCAAACGCCCCTGAAACAGGCCGCCCCCCTTTTCCGCGCCATTCCCCTTACCTGCCCGCAAAACGCACGATTCCGGGCCATTTAGAGCGCTGATTTTTTCAGGGGCATCCGAAAAATTCGACACATCCGTTCGTTTGCCTCAAGGCCTCGAAAACGCCGATCCCAACCGAGGTCGCCAAATTTAAACTCCGTGCTTCACTTCGCATCGGGATGCGCAAGCAGGTGTTTTCATTGGCATGGAGTAAAGACTCCGGCAACCCCTTCGATTCCCTGCCGAATACCAACCAATCGCCCTCTTGGAATTCACCCTTCCACAACCCCCTCTTGGCCTTCGTGGTAAAAAACCAAAACCTCGCCCCCTCTCCCGACTCGGCCTGAAGACTTTCAAAAGTATTCCAAAGCCTTATATCGCATTCCTTCCAGTAATCCATCCCCGCCCGGCGGAGAGCCTTTTCATCCAAAGAAAATCCCAGAGGCCCGACAAGGTGCAGTCGCGCCCCGACCGCCAAGCAAAGCCTCGCCACATTCCCCGTATTTGGGGGGATCTCCGGCTCGACCAGAACAACATTTAGCGAGGGATTCATCGGTTGATTAAAGATTTGAACACAGAGGACACAGTGAGCACAGAGCAAAATAATGATGGGGAATCGATTTTCTGTCCATCTTTGCGCCCACCGCTTTGGTCGTCAGGCAACCTGTTCTCGTGGAAATCGGCCTAAAAGATCGGGAAAGAGCAGCAGGATCACCGCTGTTTGCACCACCCGGTCTCGAACCATCGCGATTTCCAACGCCCTTTTCTTTCCATCCGCCTTCGGGAGGCACACCCGCCGAAACCGACTCGATCGATAAGTTTTCCTTCGCGCCTCGCCGTCGATTTTCTTAAGCCATAGATCAGTAATGCCCTCCAGGTCGAGGTTCAACACTTAAGCAACGCATCAGGTTCAGGAGGTAGGACGCGCATTTGAGGCATGGAGTATCTCAAGAGCGATGCCTTGGAAAACCCAATCCCCAATGAACCCGAATCCAGCAGAATTAACCACAGAGTACGGAGCGCACAGAGGGTAAATAGTCGGCCCTGAAAAACCCTATGAGGGAAGGGGAGCTCGGAAAAAAGGCCTTTCTTGCGCCCCATTTTGGACCTGTTGCCTCAAAAGTTTTGACACCTGGGGCGGTTGGCGAGCGGAGGCAGGACAAGGTCGTTGACCCAAAAAAGATGACACCGGCAAAGGAAAGGAATGCCGATGAGTCGAAAGATAGCCGAAGAGGTGTTGCCGCGTATGAGGCAACGGTATGTGGGGAG
>JBIPMC010000130.1:0-5757 GCA_044369345.1 Terrimicrobiaceae bacterium | reverse complement strand
CGATGCGAGTTTCGCCGTCATACGCGCCATCGGCGTCGAGACTGGCGGCTCGAACATTCAATTTGCCGTCAACCCCGCCAACGGACGCATGGTCGTCATCGAAATGAACCCGCGTGTCTCGCGCAGTTCGGCATTGGCGTCCAAAGCCACCGGTTTCCCCATCGCAAAAATCGCCGCCAAACTGGCCGTCGGCTACACGCTCGACGAACTCAAAAACGACATTACCCGCGAGACCCCGGCCTGCTTCGAGCCGTCGATCGACTATGTCGTTACAAAAATCCCGCGCTTCACTTTCGAAAAATTCCCGAAAGCCGACCCCACTCTGACCACGCAAATGAAGAGCGTGGGCGAAGCAATGGCCATCGGCCGCACCTTCAAGGAATCGCTCCAAAAGGCGCTACGCTCGCTGGAAATCGGCCGTTTTGGCCTCGGCGCGGACGGCAAAGACATCTCGCCTGACCTCGACACCATCCGCCAAAAGCTCCGCGTCCCCTGCGCGGAACGAATTTTCTTCATCCGCTACGGATTCCACGCAGGGCTTTCCGTCGAGGATATCCACGAACTCTCCTCGATCGACCGCTGGTTCCTCGAGCACATCCGCCTCATCGTCGAAGAGGAAAAACGCCTCGCTTCACTTTCTCATCCGCTTTCCGCCGCCGACTTCCGCCGCGCCAAGCGCTTCGGATTTTCCGACCGCCAACTCGCCCACCTGCTCAAAACTCCCGAGTCCGAAATCCGCAAGGCCCGCAAGACCGTCGGCATCGTGCCGACCTACCGGCTCGTGGACACCTGCGCCGCCGAGTTCGAGGCGTTCACGCCGTATTACTACTCGACCTACGGCGACGAGGACGAAACCCGAGGCGGCACGAGAATGAAGGTTCTTATCCTAGGCGGCGGGCCGAACCGCATCGGTCAGGGCATCGAGTTCGACTACTGCTGCGTCCACGCCGCCTTCGCACTCAAGGAACTCGGATGGGAGACCATCATGGTCAATTCCAACCCCGAGACGGTTTCGACCGACTACGATACCAGCGACAAACTCTACTTCGAACCGCTCACACTCGAGGATGTGCTGAACATCTACGAGCGCGAAAAAGCCGATGCCGTCATCGTGCAATTTGGCGGCCAGACCCCGCTGAACCTAGCCGCCGGCCTCGCCGCGAACGGGTGCAAAATCATCGGCACCCAGCCGCGCAGCATCGAGATGGCGGAGGACCGCAAACACTTTGCAGCGATGCTCGACAAGCTCGGCCTGCGCCAAACCCAGGGAGGCACCGCCACAAATGAGCAGGAGGCTCTCGATGTCGCCTCGCACATCGGCTACCCCGTGCTCGTCCGCCCGTCGTTCGTCCTCGGCGGCCGCGCCATGGAAATCGTCCACGATGAAGCCGACCTGCGCCGCTACATCCGCACCGCCGTGGAAGCCAGCCCAGAGCGCCCCGTGCTCGTGGACCGATTCCTTGAGGACGCCACCGAGGTTGATGTCGATTGCATTTCCGATGGTGAACTTTGCGTCATAGGTGGCGTGATGGAGCATATCGAGCAAGCCGGCATCCACTCCGGCGACAGCGCGTGCGTGATCCCGAGTTTTTCCCTTTCACCCCAAGTCCTCGAAACGATCAAAAAAGCCACGAAAGCGATGGCGATCGAACTCGAAGTCCGCGGCCTCATGAATGTGCAATTCGCCGTGAAGGATGAAGTCGTCTACATCCTCGAGGTCAACCCCCGCGCCTCGCGTACCGCGCCGTTCGTCAGCAAGGCCACCGGCGTCCCCCTCGCCAAGCTCGCCGCGAATGTCATGGCTGGGAAAACCCTGCGCGAACTCGGGTTCACGGAGGAAGTCGTACCCGCCTACCACTCGGTCAAGGAAGCGGTCTTCCCGTTCATCAAATTCCCGGGCATTGACATCATCCTCGGTCCCGAAATGCGCTCCACCGGAGAAGTCATGGGCATCGACCGCGACCTCGGCATCGCTTACGCAAAAAGCCAGATGAGCGCCCAGCCCGCATTGCCGCTCACCGGCACGGTCTTCATCAGCGTGAAAGAGGGCGACAAACCCGCTGCGCTCGAAGTCGCCCGCGAACTCCACGCCCTTGGCTTTGAAGTCCACGCTTCCACCGGCACCGCCAAATTCTTCGCCGAAAACGGCCTCACGGTCCCCGTGATGCTAAAAATCCGCGAAGGCCGCCCGAATGTCGTGGACTTCATCAAGAATGCCAAAGTCAAATTCATCCTGAATACCCCCAGCGGCCAAGCCCCACGCGAGGATGAAGTCGCGATCCGCAGTGCCGCCACCGCCGCCCGCATTCCGGTGATGACCACACTTCGCGGCGCCCGCGCCAGCACCCAAGCCATCCGCGCGATGATCAAGCAAGGATACGGCGTAAAGAGCCTGCAGGAATACCACGCCTAATTTTCGGCCAAGCCCTCGCAGGAATTCGGATTGCGCATACGGCGACTCGAATCGAAGCTGTCGCCATGAAAAAGATGTTTGTTTTGATCCTTGCGTCGATTGGTTTTTGCGCCTGCGCATTCACTTTGCAGGCGGAAACCAAGCTGGTGCTCATTGTGCTGACCAGCCACAGTGAGTTGGGTGATACAGGCAAGAACACCGGTTTCTATCTCTCGGAGCTCACCCACCCGCTTGAGGTGTTTGAAAAGGCGGGACTAGTGGTTGAGTTCGCATCCATAGGCGGTGCGGAGCCTCCGGTTGACGGTTTGGAATTGGGGGATCCGGTGAACGCACGCTATTGGAACGATCCTGCCTTCCGTTCGAAATTGGCTGCGACGAAAAAGCTATCGGAGGTCAATCCCAGTCACTTCTCGGCGGTTTTTTTTTCCGGAGGTCACGGGACGATGTGGGATTTTTCTGATGATCCGGCGGTTCAAACCGTGGCGCGTGAAATTTACGAAGCGGGCTCGCCAGTTGCTGCCGTTTGCCACGGCCCGTCTGCCTTAGTGAATGTGAAGCTGTCGAATGGCACTTTCCTCGTCGAAGGCAAGGAAGTGGCTGCTTTTACGAACTCCGAGGAAGAGAAAGTGGGTTTAACCAAAGTGGTCCCATACCTGCTTGAAACAAAATTGATTGAGCGTGGAGCAAAGCACTTCGCCGCTCCGGATTTTCAGAAAAATGTCGTTGTCAGCGGTCGTCTCGTTACTGGCCAAAACCCGGCCTCGGCCAGCGGTGTTGCTGAAAAAATGCTAGAGCTTCTGCGGAAAAAATAATCCGCATCCCTTCCGCTGGAGTGGTTCTTTGCGCTTTCCCGGGAGGGCTTCGGTTAACCCGAAAATGGATTTTTAGACAGGAGAACTGGCTGAACAAGATTCACAGAAGCAGTTTATGAAAGCGGTGGCTTGGACAAAAAAATCCGATGCGATGAGGAACAATTCATTTGCCCTCAGTGCTCTCTGTGTCCTCTGTGGTTAATTCTGCTGGATTCGGGGTTAAGCGGCCGTTGGGGTAATGACCGGCTTCGTTGCTTTGTCGTCTTCCAAGCGCGAGAGGATTTTATGGACGGTTGCTTCGACGGTGAGCCCGTGCTTTTGACGGAGGATCGGGACGGTGCCGTGCTCGATGAATTCATCGGGCCATCCGATGCGAACGACCGGAGTTTTGATGCCTAGGTCGGACAAATGCTCGATGACGGCTGAGCCGTAGCCGCTATGGAGGACATGGTCTTCCATCGTGCAGAGGATTGCGCAGCCGCCGGCGAAGAATTCAATCGTGGCGGTGTCGAGGGGCTTGATCCATCGGGCGTTGATGACGGCGGTCGAGATGCCGAGTTTTTCCAATTCCTCGGCAGCGGGCAGGGCAAGTTCGCACATGTTGCCAAGCGCGAAGATTGCTGCGCGGGTGCCGTGCCTTAAAACCTCGGATTTGCCGATCTCGAGAAGCTTCGGTTTATTGGCCGCAACGGCTCCATTGCCTGCTCCGCGCGGGTAGCGGATGGCTGCGGGGCCGTCGTGGTGGGCGATAGTCCAGAGCATGTCGGTGAACTCGGCCTCGTCCTTGGGTTGCATGTGGATGATGCCAGGGACTGGGCGGAGGTAGCCGATGTCGAACAGGCCGTGGTGCGTGGGGCCGTCGTCGCCGGAGAGTCCGGCGCGGTCCATGCAGAGCGCAACATTCAGATTTTGCAGCGCGATGTCGTGGATGATCATGTCGTAGGCGCGCTGCATGAAGGTGCTGTAAATCGCGACGAAGGGCTTCATGCCTTGTGTGGCGAGGCCGCAGGCGAAAAGCGCAGCGTGTTCCTCCGCGATGCCGACATCGAAGCAACGGTCGGGGTGCCTTTTGGCGAAATGGATCAGGCCGGTGCCGGTCGGCATGGCGGCGGTGACGGCGACGATTTTGTTATTCGTGTCGGCAAAGTCGGCCAGTTTTTCGCCGAGGAGTTCCGAATAGGTCGGGGTGGGGGAGGCGATGGTCTCGCCGGTATCGAGGTGGAATTTTCCGAGGCCGTGGAACTTGTCGGGCTTTTCGAGCGCGGGCGCGTAGCCTTTGCCTTTCGTGGTGAGAATATGGAGTAGGACCGGCTCATTCTGTGTTTTTAAAAACTCGAAAGTCTGCGTGAGAAGAGCGGTGTCGTGGCCATCAACAGGGCCGTAGTAGCGGATGCCGAGTTCGTCGAAAATCACACTCGGGGCGAGGAGGTTTTTTAAGGCGGACTCGGCCTTGTGGGCGAGTTTGCGCGCGGATTTTCCACCAATCCACTCGAGGAACTTAGCGGCGTTTTCGTGCAGGTGCGCGAAGGCGGGGTTCGTGACGATGCGGTTGAGATAGTCCGCGACGGCGCCGACATTTTTCGAGATCGACCACTCGTTGTCATTCAAAACAATGATCAGGCGTTTTGTTGTGGAGGCGACATTGTTGAGGGCTTCAAATGTGACGCCGCAGGTGAACGCGGCATCGCCGGCCACGCAAACGACATGCTCGTCGGAGCCGAGGCAGTCACGCGCTGTGGCCATGCCCAGTGCAGCGGAGAGGGCGGTGCCGGCGTGACCCGCGCCGTAGCAATCGTGATTGCTCTCGGTGCGGAGAAGAAATCCATTCAGCCCCTCGTATTGGCGGATCGTCGGGAAGCGGTCGAGACGGCCGGTGAGAAGCTTGTGAACATAGCCTTGGTGGCTGACATCGAAGAGAAATTTGTCGCGCGGTGTGTCGAACACGCGGTGCAGAGCGAGCGTGAGTTCCACGACGCCGAGGTTGGGGCCGAGGTGGCCGCCGGTTTTTGAGAGGACCTGGACGAGCTCTTCACGAATTTCCTGCGCGAGACGGGGGATGTCTTCGGCGGGGAGGGCCTTAAGGTCGGCAGGGGATTGAATAGTGGCCAGAAGCGGGCCGGGGTTTTCTCCGCTCATCAATTCGCTTCTGCGTCGAAATCCTCCAGCGCCACCTCGCCTCGGGCGTTGCGGGCAATGATTTGGATGCGCTTCTCGGCGGCATCGAGTTTTTCCTGGCAAGACTTCACCAACCCGATGCCTTCCTCGTAGGACTCGATGAGTTTCTCTAGCGGCATGTCACCGCTTTCCATCGAGGCGACGATTTCCGAGACGCGCTGCATCGCGGTCTCGAGGGTCGGTGGATTTTTTTCGTTTTTGGTCGGCATGGTCTTGTGGCGCCAGTCGGGTGGAACTACACCCCATATTGCCATCGGGCGCAACACGCCAGTGAGCTTCCTGCGAAAAAGCGCAAAGGGGCTTTTTTCTTATTCGGGTTTATGGCTCTGAGAGGATTCTTAGTCCAGCGGGGATTTA
>JBIPMC010000129.1:0-5762 GCA_044369345.1 Terrimicrobiaceae bacterium | reverse complement strand
G
This sequence comes from Terrimicrobiaceae bacterium, assembly GCA_044369345.1. Taxonomy (GTDB): domain Bacteria; phylum Verrucomicrobiota; class Verrucomicrobiia; order Chthoniobacterales; family Terrimicrobiaceae; genus UBA967. The sequence goes on along the minus strand of JBIPMC010000129.1, from coordinate 5,761 downwards.
CACTTTGAAAACCCATCTCGTCATTCCTCATTACAACGACTCCACGCGCCTCGAATCCTTTTTGGATGCCATGCAGCGCGGCCTGCCCGAGCGGTTTTCCATTCTCGTCTCGGATGACGGTTCGAGTCCACGCGAGCGTGAGCGCTTGACGGCATTGATCCGCGCCGTGCAGCAGAAACAACCAGACAGCGGGCCCGTTTTTTTGGATCCCCTCTTTATTTCTCGCAACACCGGAAAAGGCGGCGCCGTCCTGCGCGGATGGGATCATTCGGGGGATGCCGATCTCCTCGCCTTTGCGGATGCCGATGGCGCCGTGAGCGCTGCTGAAATCCTGCGCGCGGAGGTTTTCTTCCGCCTGCCCGAGGCCGCCCCTGCCGACGCCCTCTTCGCCAGCAGGGTCAAAATGCTCGGTCGCACTGTCGAGCGCTCGCTCAAGCGCCACCTTTCCGGCCGGGTCTTCGCCACTCTTGTCTCGATCGTTGGTCGCGTGCCCGCCTACGACACCCAATGCGGGCTAAAGATCCTGCGGCATTCCGCCTTCGAAAAAATTCGCCCCCGCCAGCAAAGCCTCGGCTTCGCATTCGATGTCGAACTCTGCCTCCTCCTCCGAAAATTCGGATGCCCGATTATCGAATTTCCGGTTGATTGGACTGACATCCCTGGCAGCAAGGTCAGTCTCCTCCGCGACTCCGCCCGCATGGCCCGCGAAGTCTTCAAAATCCGCCACCGGGTGGATGGATTAAACTCTAATCCAGAAAAACTAACCACCGAGGACTCAACCGCACGCCGTGGCAGGTGCAAGGAAGAGCAACTGAAGGTTGGCCTGAAGGGAGAAGGAGCGGGCGCGACGGAGTCAAAGAGCACAGAGGCTTAATGAAAGATGTCAGATTGTTATGCTCTTGGTGTAGGTTTATGAAAAAATGCCTCAAATCTTTTCGGATGAACATTTAAACAAACTTGTTAAAATTCACTTCCGACTTTGGTAGATTCAGATCCTAAATCTCATGGCCGCACCCGACGCTCCTCTTTTTACCATCATCACCCCCACGCTCAACGCCTCGGCGACGCTGGAGGACGCCATCTACAGCACCATGGGGCAGGGGATCGAATGCGAGCATCTGATTATGGATGGCTGCTCATCCGACCGGACGCTCGAGATCGCCCATTCTTTTCCGCACCTCACCGTCCACAGCGGGCGCGACCGAGGGCTTTACGACGCCATGAATCGAGGCGCCTTCTTTGCCCGGGGCGAATGGCTCATTTTTCTGCAAGCCGATGACTGGCTCCCCGAAGGCACTCTCGCCGCCTACTGCTCCGCCATCGAAAAAAATCCCGCCGCCCAGATTCTCACCGGCTCTGCGGAAGCCGTGTGCCAGACCGGGGAAAATCTCTGGGAGACCCGCTGGAGCCGCCTCGCTGAGGCCGACAAGGTGCTCAGCGTCGAAAACATCGCCCTCGGGGAGCCCATGTTGAATGCCCGCGCCATCCGCAAGAGCCTCTTCAAAAAAGCCGGCCCCTTCGACCTCGCCTACTCCCTCGCCTCCGACCGCGACTTTCTTCTCAAGCTCGCCGCCCTCCAGCCACTCGCGGCGATGCTCGAAGCCTCCACCTACCGCTACCGCTGGCACGATGGTTCCCGCACCATGAACGCCGGCAACTCCCTCAGCCGCCGCCTTACGGCCGAAAACCTCGCCATCGCCCGCAAGCACCTAGAAAATGGCTCCCGCAGTGAGGGGGAAAAAAAAACACTGCGTGTCTGGCATTCCCGGCAATCGATTCAATCTGCGATGTGCGCGCTTGAGGCGTTCGATCCCATGGGATTTTGCCGTGGGATTCCAGCAGCCTTAGCACAAGATCCCGCGTGGCCGCTGGATTTCGCCGCAGAGTTCGCGAGGTGTTTTACGGGTTGGGTCCAAAGAGGTTTTCGTACGAAATCGCAACTCAGTCGTTCGTAGTTCTGGCAAGGACAGATCGATCAAAAAGCACCGAGTGAATTTCCTCGCTTGGCGGGTTTGCGACCTCGCCCGACAAGTCCACGATCCGAAAACGAGGGCCATTCCAATCAATCATTAAAGCGAAGCTGTCTCGGGTTTCCCGGAAAGTTCTCTGCAAGTCGGGATAATTCATTCCAAGAACCGATAACCTTCCCAAAAAATCTGATTTTGAGATAGAGGATCTATCAGGACCTTCGATCTGACAAACCCCGCCAGTCCTCGACAGCCTCATGGTCTTATCAGGTGCCGGTTTTTTTGAAACAATCATTGGCATGCAGGTCAGCAGCAAAACGAAACCAGCCATTGCCAAAAGGGGGGTGGCATTTGTAGGAGTGGCAGCGGGCCCATCAGGGGCAAGTGGTTTGATAACCAAAGCCCTAGCCGCATTTTTACAGATGTCGAAAAAGGCAGCAATGCCAAGTCCGCATAGCAGAAAAATAATCGGCATTGTCACCGCATAGGGCCGGGATCCGGCATCCCACGGAGGAGCGAAGGGCATGGATAGAAAAATCCCGGCAAGGGCCGCGAATATCCATCCTCGTTGCCCGGCAAGCGCGCATTGAAAGGCCAATGCAGCCAATCCGGCCAAGGCAAGCAAGGATGCGATACCGACAAACCGAGCATCCTTGTAGAAACGGAAAAAAAAGCCATTAGGCCATAGATACTCCAAGGTTCGCAAAGAGCCCTTCAGCACAAGGGCAGGATTTTCGCGCATCAGGCGCTTATTCTCCTCCATGACCTGCGCGGGATCTCCCCGCCCCCCGGCATGGCTCGTTGACCAATTGCTCCCGGTCAGAAGCCCGTTCAGCGAAAAAGCGAAATTCTGGTAGGCTGCTTGCGGCCCTTTGTAGACTCTTGCCGAGGCGATGGAGTTCGCTCCCAAACCCGCCAGCATGGACGCTCCAGCGACTGAGGCGATCAAGGCCGTGTGCCGGATATTGCGAAGACCCCCGCCGAATTTCATCATACAAAAACCCACCAGCGCCGGCAGCACAAACATCGCCCCGGGACGCGTCGCCATCCCTGCGGAAAAAAGAAACATTCCAGCAGCGCAAATGCCAAATCTTTTGTCCCGTGCACCGATGATGAAAAGCCCGGTTGCCAGCAGCCCGAGAGGCATGCCGAGGTTTTCCGTCATGCACAGCCAGGCACCGTTCAAACGGAAATATAACCAGAAAAGAAAAACCAACACTGCCGTTCCAACGATGCCGACGAGCCACGAAATAGTGCGTGCCAGCTGGGCCAATGATCCGAGTACAATGGTGGCTGAAATCCATTGCGCCAAGTGGGCATTTTCGCCGGTCAAATGCATGAGAGCCGAGAGAAAAAGAGGGTAAAGAAACCTCCCGTTGAAACTTGTGCTTGCCTCGCCTTGGCGCAAGATTTCGAAGGCTTGGGTGAAATGCATGTTCGCATCCGACAAGGGAAGGAGTCCTCCAACGAGAAACATGGGATGTGAGGCGCCCATCACCGCGAAGTATTGGTGGCAAATCCAAGCGGGTAGCAGGGCTCCTGCAGGCAAAAGCAAAAGCCCCCCGGTCCTTCCACCGCACGCCAGCAAGGCCACGGAAAAGCTCCATGCCAGCGGGAGGCCGACACCTAAAAAAAATCCATCTGCAATTCTTCCCGGCCACCAAAGCATGCCGAGCGTGACAAGCCCGGCGAGCGAGGCGCCAAGTCCGGCCGCCAATCGGGGCGGTACCGGACGGAGCAGCGAGGCGCCGACTCCAAAAGCTGCAAGAGCCGCCAAAATCAGCAATCCCGGAATCCATTCCCTGACGCTCCAGGCGGGCCAGCGAAGGCGGTAATTCCTCCCTGCGAAATTTTCGCCGTCGCTTGAGGAGAAAAGAACCTCCTCCGATCCCAAGCGGAAGCGCCCCCAGCCCGCCAGTTCGATGTCTTTTTTCCCTGGGGCGAGCACCGGCAAGGCTGTACCATCTTCCAGAACCGCGACTTCATCCTGTGGAAGGAAAACCCTTCCGCAGGATTTTTTCATTTCCGGTGGAAATGGTGTGGAAAGCAAAAAGCCGACGCCCTTGCGAATCCCCCCCAACGGCGCTTCGCGTGTCAGCCCGATTTTGCCGGGATATGCCAGCACCACGGCGGCAATAGACAGCATAGCTGCTGCGAGAAGCCAGAGGAGAGGGGGGGGCTTTGGAAAAATGGAGCGCGTCATGTGTGCGAATTCATGATTTTGCCTTTTTCAACGAGCAACACGCGATAGAGAATTCTTTTTCATGACCAGCAATGCAGCAAAGACAGCCACAGTGGCTGAATCGGGTTTGAACGATATATATTTCGAGAGGCTTCGAGAACACTATAAAGGCCCAACGGAGCTTCCCTCTCCCTCGCGGTATTATCGCCAACTGCTGGCCCGTTATTTAAATTATTTGATTCCAGCCACCGCCTCCGTTTTTGAGGTCGGGGTGGGTTCCGGTTATTTGCTGAAACGCCTGAACGGATCCCGCAAGGGAGGGTGCGATGTTTCCCCCGATCAAGCACGGGCCGCCGCCGAGCTTTTGCCCGAGACGGAAATCCTCGGTGTTTCCGGCGAGGAACTCGCCGGCGGGCGGCCATATGATTTCCTCGTTATGGCCGATACGGTGAATGAAGCGGTCGATGTTCAAAAAATGTTCGAAAACGCGCTTGGGCTGTCTCATCCGGGGAGTCGGCTTGTTGTCACATTTATGAACTCGCTTTGGCGGCCTGTTCTTTCCTTGGCCCGCCGCCTTGGATGCCGGATTGCCATGCCGGAACAAAACTGGCTTGCTCCCGATGATGTGCGAGATCTTTTGGAGTTGGCCGGCTGGGAAGTTGTGACATTCCAGCCCCGGATTCTGTGCCCTCTGCCATTGCCCGTTATCGCCACATTGTTGAATCGCCTTGTCGCCCCTCTTCTGCCATGGTTTTGCCTGACAAATATCGTGGTGGCACGACCTGCTCCAGCTTCCTTGAAAAGCGGCCGGGTCTCCGTGGTGATTCCCGCCAGAAACGAAGCGGGGAACATCGAAGCTGCCATCCGTCGGCTCCCGGATCTGGGGCCCGACCCAGAGGTGATTTTTGTGGAGGGAGGCTCCCGCGATAACACTTGGGACGAGATTTTAAGGGTCCAAAAGGCCTATCCCGCGCTGAAAATCAAAGCCCTCCGGCAATCAGGAAAAGGCAAGGGAGATGCCGTGCGAGTCGGCTTCCAAGCGGCCACGGGGGAGATTTTGATGATTCTCGATGCAGATCTTACAATGCCTCCCGAGGATTTGCCGAAGTTCCGCGAGGCTTTGGTTTCCGGAAAGGCCGAGTTCGCGAATGGGGTGCGTCTTGTCTACCCCATGGAGGGCCAAGCCATGCGATTTCTCAATCTTTGCGCGAACAAATTTTTTGCCGTCGCCTTCGGTTGGTTGCTGGGTCAACCTGTGAAAGACACATTGTGCGGAACGAAGGTGCTTACGCGCGACGCCTACGAGAAAATCTCCGCAAATCGCTCTTACTTCGGAGAGTTCGATCCGTTCGGCGACTTCGACCTCCTGTTTGGCGCCTCCAAGTTGAATCTCAAGATTCGCGATATCCCAATCCGATACCGTGACCGCACCTATGGTGAAACGAATATCAACCGATGGCGAGATGGGAGCCTTCTGTTCAGAATGCTGTTTTACGCCGCGATGAAATTAAAGTTTATATAACCCTGAAATAAGTCTGTTAAATCCATAGTCAATGCTTGCTAGTCGGCCCTGAAAAACCCTATGAGGGAAGGGGAGCTCGGAAAAAAGGCC
>JBIPMC010000128.1:0-5835 GCA_044369345.1 Terrimicrobiaceae bacterium | reverse complement strand
CAAGTGAATTCCCAAATGGGCCTGCTGAACATCGGCACGGTCGAGATTCGCTTCCAAGTCCTCCCCGATGGCAAGGTGAAATCCCCGCGCGTCCTCTCGAACTCGTCGAACGAAAGCTTCGCCTCCGTGAGCCTTGCCGCCGTCATTCAGGCGGAAATCCCCCCCATCCCGCCGGAACTTGTGGGCCTCCTCGAAAACGGTCGCCTCGAAATCGACTACTCGTTTACGATCCTCGGCAATCGATGAACTCCGCATCCACGCTCCACACCGTCTATGGCTTTTTTGAAAAAGGCGGCCCCTTCATGGTCCTGCTCATCCTGCTCTCGATCATCTCGCTCACCGCGATTTTACTCAGAGCCTGGCGCCTCCGTGAGTCGACCATCATCCCGAGCCAAGTCACCGATGCGGTCGAAGATCTCAAGCCTGGTGACACCCTCGAATCTCTTTTCGAGCAAATGGACCGTTGGCCCTCGGCCATCTCGCGAATCCTCCGCACCCTCCTCAACCACCTGAATTGGTCGAAATCCGAAAACCTCGAAGCCGTGCAAACCTGCGCGCGCCACGAAATCGCCCGCATGGAAAAAGGCCTCGTCATCCTCGAGATCGCCACCGGCTCCGGCCCGCTCCTGGGTTTGCTCGGAACCCTCTCGGGCCTCGTCTCAATCTTCGCCGAGCTCGGCGCTTCAGGCGACCCGGTCATCGTTGCGCGCGGTATTTCCGAAGCTCTCAATACCACCATCGTCGGCCTTGCCGTCGCCGTGCCGAGTCTCATCGCCCACAGCTACTTCACACGACGCATCGAAATGATGGCCGTGCAAATGGAATCCGTCGCCGCCGACCTCCTCGCCAAACTCTACCAGCCTCCCACTGGAGCCTGAGACTGCAATGCAGTTCTACACCCGAAAACGCCGGAATCTCTTCGTCAATGTCGTCTCCCTCATCGACATTCTTGCCATCCTGCTGATTTTTTTCATCGTTTCGACAACCTTCCGGAAAAAACAACCGCAGGTTCAGATCAACCTCCCCGAATCCAAAGAAGCCGAATCCGCTCCTGCTGCGACCAACGAGCCCGTCGTCCTCCGCGTCAAAAACGGCGACCAGATTTCCCTCGATGACAAACCCGTCGCCCTCGACAAACTCGCCGCCGCGATCCAATCGGCCCGCGAGGCCCATCCCAAGCGCGGCATCGCCATGCAAGCCGACCGAGAAGCGCCCTTTGGCATTGTCGTAAAAGTCCTCGACGCCCTAAAGCAGGCCGGCATCCAGGATGTGCCCGCCTTCACCCAACCCGAGCCCGGAAAACCATGATTCTCGACATCACCACCTTCGACCACCCCGCCCTCCGCACCCCCGGCTCGCGAATCGAAAAAATCGACGCTCGCCTTCAGGAGCTAGCAAGCGACATGATCGAAACCATGCGCGACGCCGACGGCCTCGGCCTCGCCGCCCAGCAAGTTGGCCTCCCGCTCCAGATGTTTGTTCTCGATGTCCCTCAAATGCCGAAACGCCCCAGCGCGATGCGGCTCAACGGCAAGCCCGCCGATTTCGAAGCCCTCATGCCCATGGTCCTCCTCAACGCCGAGGTCGAGACCTTCGGGAAAATTGTTACCGAAGGCGAAGGCTGCCTGAGTTTCCCCGAAGTCGCCGCCGATGTGGCCCGACCGCTCTCCGTCCGCGTGAAAGCCCAATTAATCGACGGCACGCAGATCGCCTTCGAAGCCGACGGCCTCCTCGCCCGTGCTGTCCAGCATGAACTCGACCACACCCAAGGCATCCTCTTCATCGACCGCGCCACCCCCGAAACCCGTGCCGAATTCGAAGAGCCCATCCGCCGCCTCGCCCGCACGGTAAGTTGAGCTACGACAACTTCCCCTCGGCGAGTTGAAAGACCTTTTCGATCGGTTGACCTTCCGCCCAATCCAGAAAAGTCGTCGTGATGATCGTTTGCGCGCCGTCGGGCAGGCTTGAGAGCAGTCGGTTGCGGCGGGTGGCGTCGAGTTCGCCGAAGATGTCGTCCAGTAACAGAACCGGGGGCTTTTCATGCAAGGCCTCGAGGTGGCGAGCCTGCGCGATTTTGAGGGCCAAGACAATGCTGCGCTGTTGACCCTCTGAAGCGAAGGCGGAGGCTTTCAGGCCATTCAGGGAAATCTCCAGTTCGTCTCGGTGGGGGCCGCGCACTGTCTGGCGCAAGCGCTCCTCCTCCCCGCGCGAGGCGGCGAGGCTTTCGGCGAAAGGCTCCGTGCAGCCAGGCACATACACGAGCGACAACGCATCTGCCGCACCGCTAATCCCAGCGCAGGCCGCATGTGCCAATGGCGCGATCGCCTGAACCAGCAAGCGGCGGGCATTGAGCAAAACCTCCCCGGCCTCGATCAGCGGGGAGTCGAACGCGAACACCTCGCGGCGTGGACGGGCTTCTTTCAATAGGGCATTGCGAGAGCGGAGCGTTCGTTCGTAGTCGCGCAGAGCCTTGCGGTATCCGGGAACCGACTGGACTCCCAAAAAATCCAAGAATCTCCGCCGCACCGAGCCGCTGCCCTTCACGAGTTCGAGGTCGGAGTTGGCGAACCAAGTGATGCGCGCCACGGAGAGATAGTCATCCGACCTGGACTGTGGCTTGGAATCGAGCATCAACTCACGCGAACCCGGCGCGAAGCGGCAGGCCAAATGCGCGTCGCCCACTCGCCCCTCCAGGGCGCACGCGGCCTCACCGGCTTTGATCATTTCCGTCGGCGAGGAGGTCCGGGGCGATTGGAGGCGGAGCAGCACGCAGACGGCTTCGAGAATCGAGGTTTTACCTTGGGCATTTTGGCCAATGATGCAGGTCCGGCCAGGCTCTGGATGAAAATCCAGCGACTCGAAGCAGCGGAAGCGGCGCAGGCGAACCTCGGTGATCACGCAGGGGATTCTGCCCGCTAGGGGCGGGGCGTCAAATGCGATGCCGAAAAATCCATTTTACTTTGCGCTTGCCGGTGCGTTGCGGTGGCGGAAAAGTTCGCATTCTTCGCGCACACTCAAGCCGGCGTGGCGAAATGGCAGACGCAAGGGACTTAAAATCCCTTTTCGCGAAAGCGGAGTGCGGGTTCGAGTCCCGCCGCCGGCAGGGTTATTCAATAATCGAAACCGGGGTGCCGGTGGGGGCGTTGGCAAAGAAGATTTTCACCATTTTCTCCGGCATACGAATGCAGCCGTGGCTGTCGGGAACGCCGGGAAGGAAACCTTGGTGGAGTCCGACAGCCGAGTTGCCGAGCCTCATGAAATAAGGCATCGGCGATCCAGCGAAGCGTGTGCCGGGCGGCACCGGGTCTTTTTTGAAAGTCACATTCCGCACCACCGCATCGCCCTGTGCGTTGATATAATCGCCATACAGATTCGAAACATGGTTCGGATTTTTCTGGGTGATTTTATAATTTCCCACAGGGGTTCCATAGCCTTCGCGACCGCTGGAAATGGCGGAGACTCCGACGAGCTTCCCGCCTTTGTAGAACGACGCCTGTTGCTCAGAGAGGTCGATGACGATCGAGGGTGCGCCGCCGACTCCTTCGCCGTCCCAGTAGGAGTTTTTGTCGGCGAGGGTGGAGGTACTGGAGCGGGAAATGATCGATCCGTCGGTGCCGAGGTAGCTTGTCTTGGCGTTGTTAAGCCGCCGGTCGTAGTTCGCGCAGCCGGAGGCGAAAATCGTGATCAGCGCAATAGCGAGAAGAGGAAGTCGATTCATTTCGATGCGGGCGAAATAAATCCGCCGTTGCCGGTGGCGTCAAGAGGACACTGGCTTGGCGAGCGCGTCGTAGATCGGTTCGCTGCGGAGAAGAGTTGCTGCGAGGTAGGCCCCGGTGCAGGCGGCGAGCATAGGCAGGAACAAATCAAAACACCCGGTCATCTCGAGGCAAATGACGATGCCGGTGAGCGGAGCACGGATTGAGGCAGTGAAAAAGCCGGCCATCCCTGCGACAGCGAATGCGAGCGGCGAGGGGACAAGCGCCGGCGAAAACTCATGTAGGCCGAATCCTGCTGCAGCTCCCAGCAAAGCTCCCAAATCCACAACGGGAGCGAAAAGCCCGCCGGGAGTTCCGGCGGCGTAGCTCAGCGGCCCCAGAAAAAACCTCGCCAGCGCAATTGTCAGAAGCAGGCTGATCGAGCCGTAGCATTGCAGGACTTGCTGAGTGAGCAGATCGCCACCGCCTGCATCGTTGGGTAGAAACCAAGCAACCAAGCCCACCACCGTGCCGATCCCAAATGCTCGGACCGGCGAGGAAATCTTCTGAAGAGGATTTCCTGGCGAGGCCAAGCCCAGAAGAAGTCGGTTGTAAAAAACGCCCAGCCCGCCGAGTGCCAAGCCGAAGACCAGATAAATCCCAAGATTCGCCGCAGGCCCGGCGGTGACATCCGCCACGCGGAAATCCATGCCCATTCCGAAAACCCCGCGTTGGATAAAAGCCGACGAGATCGCCGCTGCCGCCGCAAGGACGAAGCCGATGGGCGTGACCTTCCTTAAAACCTCTTCGACAATAAACAGTGTGCCTCCCACCGGGGCGTTGAAGGCGGTGGCGACACCGACTCCCGCTCCGGCTGCCATAAGAGGCTTCCAGATTTCGACCTTTTTGAAAAGCCGGCCGACGCGCTCGCCGATCACGGCGCCGATTTGAACGAGCGGGCCTTCGCGGCCGAGCACCATACCCGCCGAAAGCGCAAGGAACCCGCCGAAAAATTTTACCGGAAAAACCCAGGCGTGATTCGGCTGGTCCGGGCCGCGCAGGATTTTTTCGGCATATGGAATCCCGCTGCCAACGGCGTTTGGGGCAAAGCGTTTCACCAGCCACGCCGCAAAGGAGGCGCCAGCCCCAGTGCCAAGCGCCAGCAAGGCCAGGCCGGTTCCCACAGGCCAGCCACGGAGGGCGGCGGTGAGTGCGATGCGCCGGTCGTTGCCAAGCTCCAGAAGCATTAAAAACGCCATGCCGACGAGGCCGGTCAGCATCCCGACAAGCACCGCGCCGCCGATCAGCGCCAAGGAATCCCACAGCTTTTCGGGGAATTCCTCCGGCATCACGGCCGGCTAGGGCTCGGTCATTGCGCCAAGGCGTTGGCCATCTCGTCCGCAATGGCGCGGAGGGCTTCGACAGGCGATGGTGCGGAGGTGATGGGGCGTCCGATCACGAGATAGCTGGCACCAGCGCGAACGGCCTCGGCGGGAGTCATCACGCGCTTTTGGTCGCCGAGGTCGGTGCCGACGGGGCGAACGCCGGGGGTGACGATGGCCAAATCCTCGCCGAAGTTTTTTCGCAGAGGGAGAATTTCGCGTGGGCTCGCCACGACACCTTTCAGTCCTTGCTGACGGCCCATTCCGGCGAGATGGACGACTTGGTTTTCGGGCGAGTCGGTAATTCCGACAGCCGTGAGCGAACCGGCATCCATGCTGGTCAGGACGGTGACGCCGAGAACGAGCATTCCCGAGCCTTCGGCGGCAGCGACGGAGTCGGCCACCATGCGCGGGCCGCCACACAGGTGGATCGTCGTCATTTCGACTCCCAGAGCGGCGGCGGAGTGTATCGCTTCCAACGCGGTATTCGGAATGTCGTGGAATTTCAGGTCGAGAAAGACGCGCGCGCCGAGTTGTTTGAAGTCCCGCACAATCGACGGTCCCTCGGCAGTGAAAAGCTGGAGGCCGATCTTAAAAAGGCAGCCTTCGCCGAGGAGTGGATCGGCGAGCCGCTTGGCGGCGTCGGCGTCCGGAGCGTCAATGGCAACAATGATTTTTTCCTTCGCGGTGCTGGGCGTGGCGGTCATCTTTCGCGGCGCATGACAATTGACGCCCCAGCCAAAGTCAACCTCACGCTC
>JBIPMC010000127.1:0-5853 GCA_044369345.1 Terrimicrobiaceae bacterium | reverse complement strand
CAAAAACTCGCCTCGGCCAGGCTACAACGCAAAATCAACCGTCAAAACCAACCCGCCCATTCCGTAACTCACATCCCGGTTTTTTCCAATTGACGCTGAGCCAATAAACATGCGGATGGGCATCGTCCAAGACCCGACTACGGCGCTACAGGCTCAATCCACTCAGTCGCCTGACCGAACCATGGCTCTGCTTCGCTGGCCCAGAATGAATTTTGGGGAAAATGAGCAATGTTCGCCCGACGGGTCCACCAAAGACCTTATTTGGCATTCCTGAGTCGGCGCGGTGCGACTGAATCTTGGATCGAATCGGCGAGCCAATACCCTACAGGGGATTTTTGGGGATTGGCGGCATTTGCGGGCAGTTTTTCTCTGCAAACGCTCAGTGGGCGAGGGCGTTCAGAATTTTCAAAGTCTCGCGGGCGTTTCGCTCGATCGAATATTCAGAGGCGAGATTACGGCATACCTCGCGGGCAGCGGCGAGCTTTTGGGGGGCGCGCCACTTTTCGATCGCCTCGGCGAGGGCAAGGCTCTCGCCAGTTGGTGTGATGTCTCCGTGCACTCCCGGAGTTAGGATTTCGGAAAAACCATTCGCTGGAGTTGTGATCACGGGGAGGCCGGCGGCGAGAGCTTCGAGGCAGGCGTTAGAGAAGGGGTCATACCAAGTCGGTGCCACCATCAGATCGGCGGCAGCGAAGAGCGAGGCGATGTCGGAGACGGGGCCGAGGAATTGGGCGTTGTCGCAGCGGTAGAGGTCGGACGGACCGCGACCGGCGACGAGTAATTTCGCGGAGTCCAGCCTCCGAATAGCTCCCAGGGCTGTTGAGAGGCCTTTTCGTTCCCAGCCGGTGCCGAGAAAAAGAAGGCAGAAAACCTCGGGATCGAGTCCGATTTTTTGTCGGGCAGTGTCGCGTTGGGGAAGTTCTCCCCAAGGCTGGATACCGTTTCGGACGATGTGGATTCGGTCGGCGGGGTAGGGAAAATGAGCGAGGATTTCGTCGCGGACCATTTCCGAGTTTGCAATAATCGCGCGGGTCTTTGCGGGGTCGAACACGCGCCGCTCGAGGTCGAGGATTTGGGCGTGTTTGCGGTTGAGGCCGCGCGTGAGGCGTTTCCAGAAAGGCTCGAAGGCATTGCGCCTATCCAGCCAAGCGGAGTGGACTCCATCGCCCGCCCGATAGACTTCGCAGCGCGGAACGCGTTCCAGACTCAGGTGGATGTCGCAACCCGTGGATTGTTTGGAGAACTCGGCGGCAAAATCGCGGGGCGTCTTTCCTTCCAACCGCAGGATTTCGCCGAAGGGCCAGCGTTCAGCAGGCCACTCCGGTGTGGTGACGAGCGTGGTTTCCTCGCCAAAACCTCGCAATGCTGCGGCGAGTCGCAGGAGGTAGGCCTCGGCGCCGCCGGTGGCGGAGTGGCCTCGGCGGACGAAGCCGATTTTCATGCTGGGTGCGCGGCGCTGGTAGCGTTCTCGGGTTTCGGTGGCCGGCCGAGGAGTCCGGTCATCGACTCGCGCGGGGGCTTGGCTTGGTAGAGAACCGAATAAATTTCCGCCGTGATCGGCGCGTCAATGCCGGCGCGTTGCGCGCATTGCCAAGCGCCAAGCGAGGTGGGAACTCCCTCGGCGACCATTTGCATCGAGTCGATGATGGTGGTGGGAGTTTCTCCCCGACCGAGGCGTTCGCCGAATTTGCGGTTGCGGCTCTGAGAGCTGAAGCAGGTGACCATAAGGTCGCCCACGCCGCTGAGGCCGAAGAAGGTTTCCTTCCGGCCGCCTAGCGAAACGCCGAGTCGCGTCATCTCGGCAAGCGAGCGGGTGACGAGGGCGGCCTTGGAATTATTTCCCATGCCGAATCCGTCACAGACGCCGGCAGCGATCGCATAAACATTCTTGAGCGAGCCGCCGAGTTGGATGCCGAGGATGTCGTCGCTCGTGTAGGCGCGGAAATTTTTAACGGAAAAAATGCGCTGGAGAGGTTCGAGAAGGTCAGGGTGGTCGGAGCCGATGACGCTGGCGGCGGGAATGCGGCGAGCGATTTCCACGGCGAGGTTAGGGCCGGAAAGGACGGCCATGCGGGCTTCAGGCAGGCAATCGGCGACGACTTGGCTCATCAACTTGCCGCTGTCGTGCTCGATGCCTTTCGTGCAGGAGACAATGACGGTGCCTGGCTTCGAGCCAAGTTCATAGAGTTGGGTGGCGATTTTCCGGACGGCTTTAGAGGGAACGACAAAAACCACCAAGGGCGTGTCCAGCGTCTCGGCCAAGTCTGGAGTGGCGCGGACGGGAGAGGGAATTTCAATGCCGGGCAGGTAGCTGGAGTTTTTCCGATGAGAGTTGATTTCCGCCGCCACAGACGGGTTGTGGCTCCAGAGAGTGATGGGGAGGCCATTGTCGGAGAGAAGGACGGCGAGCGCCGTGCCCCAACTTCCGCTGCCGATGATGCTGATCCGGTCGAACATGTTTTATTGCGAGGCGGGCTTCGATTTTTTCTCGAAGCGTTTTTCGGTTCCCGCCATGAGGCGCGAGATATTCGATTTGTGGCGCCAGACGGCAAGCACGCACATGGCCGCGGCGATCGAGGTGCGGATCGCATCGCAATCGCCCAGCCACCACAACACCGCAGAGGAGGACGGAAGTGCCACCGCCGCGCCGAGTGAGGCCACTGAGACAAACCGCGTGGAGTAGAAAAGCATGAGCCAGACAAGCAACCCGGACGCGAAAACCGGCCAAGGGAAAAGAGCCAGCATGATCCCGGCCGAGGTGGCGATGCCCTTGCCGCCTTGGAATTTCAACCACACCGGGTAGCTGTGGCCGATGACCGCAAAAATCGCCGCTGCGACGCCGGCGGAGATGGTTTCGTTGGGAGTGGAGGCAAAAAAGCGCGAGCTGATTTGAAAAGCCGCGAACACGGCGAGCGAGCCTTTCAGCGTATCGAGCGCGAACACGGTGTAGCCCCAGGGTTTTCCTAGCACGCGTAATGTGTTCGTGGCTCCGGTGCTTCCGCTGCCTTCCTTGTGCAGATCCACGCCATTGAGCTTTCCGGCAAGATAGCCCCACGGGATGGAACCCAAAAAATACGCGACGAGGGCTGAGGCCAGATAAAGCATGACACCGCGATCAAATCACGGCCCGCAGACTCTTCCTCAAGAAAAAAGACACCCTTTTCGGCTTGGCACGGCGAGTCGCCAGCTCATCATTCGCCGCGATGGCACTGAAAAACCCCATCTCCCTCCGCGCCCTCGTCAGTGAAATCGGCCCCGTGGATCAGGTTGGTATTGAGGAACGCGTCGCAAAATACACCACGCGCTCAATCAAAAAATCCTCGAAAGTTCAGGCGCTCAAACTCGCCGTCTCGATGCTCGATCTCACCACCCTGGAGGGCAAGGATACCCGGGGCAAAATCGCCTCCCTCTGCCTCAAGGCCCTCCACCCGCACGACGACCCTGCGATCCCGCCCACGGCCGCCGTTTGCGTTTTTCCCGCCCTCGTCCGCCATGCAAAAAAACACCTCCGAGGCTCGTCCGTGAAAATCGCCTCCGTCGCTACCGCCTTTCCGTCCGGCCAGGCGCCGCTCGCCACCCGCCTCGCCGAGGTCAGTGCCGCCGTTGCCGACGGGGCCGACGAAATCGACATGGTCATCAACCGTGGAGCCTTCCTCGCCGGCGAACTCCCCCTTGTGCAGGATGAAATCTTCGCCACCCGCGAAGCCTGCGGCCCCGCCACGCTGAAAGTCATCCTCGAGACGAGCGAGCTCGAAACCTACGACAACATCCGCGCCGCTTCCTTCCTCACCATGCGCGTCCTCCGCCCGGGCGATTTCATCAAAACCAGCACCGGCAAAACCTCGTCGAACGCCACCCTCGCCAACAACCAAGTCATGCTCGACGCCATCCGCGATTTCTTCCTCGAAACCGGCACCCCCATCGCCATGAAACCCGCTGGCGGCATCCGCACTGCGAAGCAGGCGATCCAATTCCTCATCGCCGTCAAAGAAACCCTCGGCGACGCTTGGCTCCACAACGCCCGCTACCGCTTCGGCGCCTCCGCCCTCCTCAACGATCTCGTCCGCCAACTCGTAAAGGAAAAAACCGGAGCATACCAAGCCCCATACTCGTTTTCCGAAACCTCTGGAAGCTACTGACCATGCCCGCCAAACGCCCCAACAACCCGGCCCGCGAACTCCTCTTCGGCGACCTCTGGGAATACGACCCGGCCCCAGAGACAGCACCCGCCCACATCGCCCTGCGATACGACCTCTTCATCAACGGCAAATTCACCCCTCCGAAATCGAAAATATTTTTCGACTCCATCTCCCCCGGCAACGAGAAAAAAGTCTCCGAAATTGCGCTCGCGAACGAAGCCGATGTGAACGCCGCTTTTGCCGCCGCCAGCGCAGCCTTCCCGAAGTGGAGCAAAACCCCAGGCGCCGAGCGCGGGAAATACCTCTTCCGCATCGCACGCCTCCTCCAAGACCGCGCCCGCGAATTCGCTGTCGCCGAGACGATCGATGGCGGCAAGCCCATTCGTGAATCCCGCGACTTCGATGTTCCCGTCGCCGCCGCCCATTTCTTTTACCACGCCGGCTGGGCCGACAAACTCGCCTACGCCGCCCCCGGCCGCACCCTCGCCCCGATCGGCGTCGTCGGCCAAATCATCCCGTGGAATTTTCCCCTCCTCATGCTGGCGTGGAAAATCGCCCCTGCCCTCGCCTGCGGAAACACCGTTGTCCTCAAGCCCGCCGAGACCACCTCCGTCACGGCCATGAAATTCTGCTCGATCCTGGAAGACGCCGACCTCCCGCCGGGGGTCGTCAACATCGTTACCGGTGCAGGCGATACCGGCACGAATATCGTCCGCCACCCTGCCGCTGCGAAAATCGCCTTCACCGGCTCCACTGTCATTGGGAAATTCATCCAGCGAACCCTCGCGGGCACCGATAAAAAGATTACCCTCGAGCTCGGCGGCAAAGCAGCCAACATCGTGTTCGAGGACGCCCCGATCGACCAGGCCATTGAAGGCATCGTCAACGGCATATTCTTCAACCAAGGCCATGTCTGCTGCGCCGGCTCCCGCCTCCTCGTCCAGGAGGGCATCGCGGTCGAAGTCCTCCGCAAATTGAAAATGCGCATCCGGCACCTCCGCGTTGGTGACCCTCTCGACAAGAATACAGACATCGGCGCCATCAACTCCCGCAATCAGCTCGAAAAAATCCAGGAACTCGTGAAAAGCGGCGTCAGCGAAGGCGCGGAAATCCACCAGCCCGCCTGCCGACTCCCGAAGCGCGGGTTCTACTTCGCCCCCACTATTTTTTCGAATGTCTCCCTCAGCCACCGCATCGCCCGCGAGGAAATCTTCGGCCCCGTCCTCTCCATCCTCACCTTCCGCACCCCCGAGGAAGCCGTGGAAAAAGCCAACAACACCCCCTACGGCCTCAGCGCCGGCGTCTGGACCGACAAAGGCTCCCGCATCCTGAAAATGTCCACCGAACTCAAGGCCGGCGTCGTCTGGGCAAACACCTACAACAAATTCGACCCCACCAGCCCCTTCGGCGGCTACAAGGAATCCGGCTTCGGCCGCGAAGGCGGCAAACAAGGCCTCCTCGACTACGCCCAGATTGTTTGATCAGTCATGAATTTTTACCACGGAGAACACGGAGGACACGGAGTGAAATCAAGGCTGTGCTTTCCATTTCTCTTCTTCCCCTCCGTGTCCTCCGTGTCCTCCGTGTCCTCCGTGTCCTCCGTGGTTAATTTTTTCCCAAACCCATGAGCAGACTTCCCATCACCAAAACCCCGAAATGCTTCGTCGGTGGCGCGTTTATTCGCTCCGAAAGTGGACGCGTTTATGAGCACAAG
>JBIPMC010000386.1:0-5859 GCA_044369345.1 Terrimicrobiaceae bacterium | reverse complement strand
GCGAGTCAGCACAACGAGCCGCTACACGAGAAGATGGCACAAGAAGGGAGGAGGAGTCGGCACGACGAGCGGTTGCGAGAGAGGAACCCGGTGTTCGAGAACGCGAGTCAGCACAACGATCAGCGACACGAGAAGATGGCACAAGAAGGGAGGAGGAAAACAATCATCGACAATCTAGACGAAATTTATCAGGTGTTCGAGAACATGAGGCAGCACAACGAGCTGCAACAAGATCTAGGAGGAAATTTGATATGGCATGCAAGTATGTAAATGGTAATTTTTTATTTCATCAGCCTTGCGGGTTGTGGAATGAACCCTGTGTTCATGGTTGTGGCTACCTACACCTATCGTCATCGTCAGGCGGTACGAGGAAAAAATGTTGTGCAAATGGCCGCCTGTCATCTGCCAGTGAGAACTTTGATGAGGAATTGATGATTGACCATGAACTTGACCGGTTGCCCAAATTTTTAAGAGTGCTCCTCTTCTCACATCGTGGCTTTTCACAGAAATCTTCCACATACAATAACTTAGTTGCTATGGCAGCTACTGCTGTGTGCAACTATAGTGATACCAACGGCTTCACGCGGCGTGGACATGGACCACAGTCTGTGTTTATGAATGGTCGTGTTCATCACTACATGAGGATCGCATCTACCACATCGCATAACTGCGGTATATCATATTTCGTATTCGATGATATAGCGGCACTTGCAGGTTCTGCTGACAGACAAAATGTTGATCCGACAATATTGTCTGATATTTGCCATGGGCTTAAGTATGAGAACTCATATTGCCGCAATTTACGCTTTCTTGGAGTAGAGGCACGTCGTCGTGCTGAAGGCAACATTGTCATTCCCAGGATGGTAGATCAAGTTCAGCATTTCGATGTGTGCTCTGTTGTGAATAACAGGCAAACTGGTGCGATAAAGTTGCAAGTGAAAACTAATACGGGAAATGTGTCTGATATCGATATGAACTCTGAAAAAGTCGAAGGATTGTGCTTTCCATTACTGTTCCCCCATGCGGAGCCAGGATACACTAATGCGAGTAAAAATCGTTTAAGTCCAGATGAGTATGTCATGGCACGGTTGTTGAAACCCGAAAAAATTCATCGTAAATATATGATTGCAACTGCCCCCCAAGCACCGTATCTATGTATTGATAGTAGAACTGGAGAACCTTTTGCAGATATGGAAGATGAATGTGTGGTTCAATCTTACCAAGTACCAAACGTGTTGATTAATCGCCGTCTACGTGTCAATCGTTTCATGTTAATGGCACGGCTGGCGCAATATTGGCTGATGGATTTTTATTCAAGAGTACTTGACCAAAGAATGAGCATTGTAAGGAGGATGAAGACTCGTATTATGATGGGACAGAATATGCAACTTTCTGAGACTTTGACCGAGCACGAAGAACAAGACAGACGTGCTGCTGGATATGTGGATGTACCCAAGGATGTATCCTATCTTCCAAGCAGTGTTCATGGTTCCCCTCGTCATATGACTGCTTTGGCAAGGAATGCATTGATATTGGTTTCAGAGTTTGGCTGTCCACATGTTTTTATTACACTCACTTGCAATCCGAAATGGCCTGAGATTCTTTCTCAATTATTACCTGGACAAACAGCATTTGATCGACCAGATGTGACAGCTGCGGTATTTAAATCGCGGCTAGATCTAATGAAGATGAATCTACGTAATGGGAAATATTTTGACGGTTGTGAAATTACGTATCACTTTCACGTTATTGAATACCAATACCGGGGGTTGCCACATGCACATTTAGTAGCACGATTTGAAGATGCGTATGACATAGATGACGATCCAAATCGTGCCAATTTAATAGAATTTGTCAACAAGCATTTTATTGCTGAGATGCCGCGCTTTGAGGGTGAGGATTATCAAAACATCTATTCATTAGATGGTGTCCCTGAATATACTGATTTGTTCAAACGGACTGCAATTGAAATGGTGCGCATGAATAACACTCACAAGTGTGCAACGGCCATAAATGGATGCAAGAGGGAAGCTGATGATAGGTGCAGGCGTGGTTACGGTTGTTCTGATGTTATATTAGACACGTATGTAAATGAGACCACAAACAGGATTGTTTATAGAAGAAGAATGGAATGTGACCTGATGATAGTCCCATACAATCTGCAGATGATGATGGATTGGGATTCTCACATCAATGTGGAATACAGTGGATCTGCATATTGTGCTCTTTATCTTTATAAGTATTGTTACAAAGGTGCATCAAGAAAGGAACGTATAGACTTGAGTTTTGAGGAAGAGCAAGATTCTTTGGATGAGATTAAACTCTTTATATATGGCAGAATTATGTGTTCAATGTCTGCAGTATGGCGCATGTATGGTTATCAAGATTATCCCGCCCCGGAACCGGCCGTTTGTGCTTTTAAAGTACGAACTGGTGCTCAGCTGAAAGACTTTATTCAACGAAAGGAAGTAACAGATTTACAAATCTATTACAACCGACCGGATAGCCTCGAATCTTTATTGTTCACTGAATTCTTGGAACGATATAACACATCATCACAGCTACCGAAATATTATGCAGATAATCCTCACAGTCTTGACAATATATGCATTCAACATCATTACTTCAAAGTATACATGGAACCGGACCAAGAAATTCGTTATGTATATCGTCCAATCAGACATGTGAAGCGATGCATACGTATTGAGATGCTTTTTATTACAAGTGGTGACATTTTCTACTTGAGGCTAATACTGTTAAACAGAAAGGCACGCAGCGACAAAGATGTTCTAACTTATTATCCTATTCGTGGTGGAGGTGAACCCCTTTTGTGCACCAGCTACCAACAATCTGCAATTGCACACGGTTATGTCGACAGTGTTGATGACGTACGTGAGACATACAGTGATATGTGTTGTACTGGTACAGGATGTCAGTGCAGAAGCTATTTTGTTGTGTTAACATTACATGGTTATGCAACACATGCTATATTTGATGATTATGAAAAGAGAAGGTTCATGTTCATGGATTACATAACTATGCATGGTGTCATCGAATCAGTTGCGGAGCAGATGATGCTGCAAGACCTAGAGCGCAAATTTCGCAAAAGTCAATCATCTATGGAAAAATATGGATTTCCAACACCTCAGGGCGTACCAACTGAGCTGGAAGAAGCAATAATTCACTGGAAGAATGAACAAATGCAAGAACGACAAAACCAGCTATTAGATTATCTTAACCAAACCTATCCAAACAATCATGAGCAGCAGATTGGTTATGACGCTATAATGGAATCGATAATAAATTTTAGCACTTCAAATCGAGATGATCTAATTCAACATGAATTACATTTCATAGGTGGTCCAGGAGGTACAGGAAAATCTGCACTTTTCAAGAAGTTGCATGCGGCATGCCGTAAAAATGGTATTCTTATAACAATCTGTGCTCAATCAAGTCTCGCAGCTTTATCTTTCGATGGTGCAACTACAGCACACTCTCTATTCTCATACCCTGTGGAAGAAGAAGATGATATAGATGATCAAAATTTACCCCGATGCAATTTCAGTAAAGAACGTTGTGATTTTCTACATGATGTATCGGTAATATTTTGGGATGAATTTATTTCTAATGATCGCATACTCATTGAAGCAGTTTTAGAGGAATTCAAAACAAGATGGGAAAGACCAAGGTTCTATGTGTTTGTCTGTGCTGGCGACTTCGCTCAGGTGAGTAATTACGTTCTGCCGGCCATTCTGCAAATCCCTTCGGTTCTGCCATTATCAATCATTTATTTAACACACTTGCAAAACAATAGACTCTTCCTATTGTATTGGGTAATGACAAGCATTCTATACTCGAAGCCATGATATCTTCAAACAATAACATATGGGGTAATTTTCATATGCACCCTTTGAAGACTAATATGCGTCTGGCATCAGCGGCATCAGCAAGAGCTCGTGGAGGTCTTATAACACATGATGAAGAACGGCAGCTTCAGTATGCCGATATGTTGATTGATGTCAGCATGAATCGCAACTCTGGGCATTGTTATGTTATACAAAATGTTGATGAGAATATATCTATCTTGGGCTTACCATATATGAAGTATTACACTGAAACCAACTACAATGAAGCTGTTGAATGGCTGTATCCTGGACGGCAGTTGGATTACAGTGCTACAATATTGTGCTCTAACAACAAGAGTGTAGACATGTGGAATTCCGTTGCTCAGAAGATGAATCCCACACAAGAGCATATTCTAAGATCTAAAGATTGTTTTTCTGAAGTGGACGACCCAAATGGTCACCTCAGGAAGATGCTTTCAGCGAATATTTTGAATGGCTTCAGAAAATGTGGCATTCCTGATCATGAGTTAATTCTTAAAGTGGGCGACATTTGCCTCGTTACCCGCGCCATTCATGGACTCGGCCTTGCAAACAATTCAAGGGTAAGTATAGTTGCCATACATCGACACTGTGTTGAAGTAGTAACGGTTGGTGACCATGCTGGACGAAATGTCAGAATCCCACGTATATCGTTCAAGTTCAGATTACCATATGGGAAGTCTTACCAGCTTACAAGAATGCAATTTCCATTGCGTCTGGCATATGCTATCACGTATAACAAGAGTCAATCTCAGACATTGATAAAAGTTCTTCTTGATATCACATCACCACCCTTTAGTCATGGACAGCTATACGTTGCATTGAGCCGAGTACGTGACTGCAGAAATATCAACATATACTTGACAAACGATCAGGTAACACCATCACCATATAATTCTGACATCATGATACCAACTGTAAACAATATTGTTTATCAAGATGTTTTGGTTCTTAATAACTAATTGTTATCATATTTACAGGAATTACACTTTAAGCAGATAAGTGTCTACTTAAGTAGTAAGTATTATTGGTTAGTAGTAGGTATAGAGTGTCATTACAGATTATGTTCAAAGCTCAAATGTTTGTCATAAACTTCAAGCTTCAACGAAGGTTCCCTACAAAACATATATATATCAGAACTTACTGAAACGATTAATCTCATATGATCATGAACAAATATATTAGATGAGACTTTCTATTTCATCACTTGCTTCCTGAATAGACTCTTGAAAGATTGCTTCTCTCGCTTCATCAAATGACGCTGTATAGAAGTAACTATCTAATTCTTCCACTTGCAACTCAGAGATATTTAATTCAATTACATCAACTCTTTCCCCCTCAAATGTGTTGTCTCTCAACACGGCTCTAGCAATTTTGTTTGCATATGCAACGTGAGCTTCCATGGGAAAAGAGCCCTCCATTCCAACCTTTGTTGCATCAATGTGCATGACCCATAGATTCACACCTATCAAAGAAGACTTGACCCACCTCGTAGTCAAGTTGGTGAATGGCTTGAATTCAACTCCCCCAAAATAGATCAAAGCATCATTCCTGTTGGATAGGTCTTTGACAAGTTCCTTCCCATTATAAAAGTTTTCAAATGACCAACCGTATGGTGTTCCATCAGTATTAATCAAATACTTAATGTTATGGGAGTTTTTCTGTTCATCGGGTACTTTTTTGGAAATGGGACTGTAGGGGTTAGATCCCTTTAATGCATCTTTACCTTTTCCTGGAGAGCGTTTTGAAGTAGTAACAGTAGGTTTTGCAGCATTCGTAGTGGATTTTGTCATTTTTGAAACCAAATACAAGTAATCTGAATTTTTATTTTATGAGCTTGGAAAACACTCAACAAACATATGCCGGGACACCTGCACACCGGCACACCGGCACACCGGCACACCGGCACACCGGCACACCGGCACACCGGCACACCGGCACACCGGCACACAGGCACACCGGCACACTGGCACAC
>JBIPMC010000126.1:0-5860 GCA_044369345.1 Terrimicrobiaceae bacterium | reverse complement strand
GGGCGAGATACATCATCGGGCGGGCGACGATCTGGCCGTTCACCACGATGGGTCGCTCTTGGATTTTGTGCATGCCAAGGATTCCGCTCTGGGGGGGATTGAGGATCGGAGTGCTGAGGAGCGAGCCGTAGACGCCGCCGTTGCTGATCGTGAAGACGCCGCCACTGAGGTCTTCGAGGGAGATTTTTCCTTCGCGGGCTTTGGTGGCGTAGGCGGCTAGGCGGGTTTCGATGTCGGCGAAGGAGAGCTTTTCGCAACCACGCAGGACGGGGACGACGAGGCCCTTCTCGGTGCCGACGGCCACGCCGATGTCGTAGGAATTATTTAAAATGAGGTCGTCGCCATCGATGCGGGAGTTGATGGCCGGGACGGCTTGCAGGGCGTCCACAACAGCTTTCACAAAGAAGCTCATGAAGCCGAGTTTGACTCCATGTTTTTTCGAAAAGTCATCCTGCAGGAGCTTGCGAAGGCTCATCACGGCGCTCATGTCGCACTCGTTGAAAGTGGTGAGGATGGCGGCCGTGTGTTGGGCTTTGACGAGTTGCGCGGCGATCTTGCGGCGCAGAGGCGTCATCTTTTTGCGGACAGCGCGGGAGTCCGAGGAAATGGGTTGGGGCGCGGGCTCGAGGGAGATCGGCGCGGGGGCCTGAGCTGGCGCGGGGGAGGATTTGGGCGGTTCGGGCACGGGGGCCGTGGCGGCGGGTTTTGCGGCGGGAACCGCAACGGGAGCTGTTGCTGGCGCGGAGGGCGCGGCTCCGCAGGCGGCGGTGTCAACTTCGGCAACGACTTGGCCGATTTTCACCTCGGCGCCTTCGGCAACCTTGGTGTGAACGACGCCGGCATCGGGAGAGTTGACCTCTTGGGAAACCTTGTCGGTCTCGAGCGTGAAGAGGAGTTCGTCGCGGCCGACCTGCTCGCCGTCCTTTTTGTGCCAGATGGAAAGAACGCCGGAGGTGATGGACTCTCCGACGGATGGGATTTTGACTTCGACTTTCATGCTCGTGTTTTAGTGGTTCAGATTTCGAACGCTTGCTTGAGAAGGGTGGCGTGTTGGTCCTTGTGTTTGCCGTAGGATCCGACGGCGGGGCTGGCGCTTTCGGGGCGGCCGGCGTAGCCGATGAGCGACCCGATGATGCCTGCGATACGCGGTGCGAGGAATTGCCAGGCGCCTTGGTTTTCGGGTTCCTCTTGGCACCAGACGAAACGCTTCACGGATTTGTAGCGACTCACGACTTCGCGGATGCGGTCGTTGTGGAGCGGGTAAAGTTGCTCGATGCGGATGATCGCGGCGGTCGCGTCTTGCTTCGCCTCGTTGCGGGAGCGGACGAGATCGTAGTAAATCTTACCCGAGCAAAACAGGACGCGCGTGACTTTTTTCGGATCCTGAATGGCGGGGTCGTCGAGGATTTCCTCGAAGCGGGAGTTGGTGAAATCCTCGACGCGCGAGACGGAATCCTCGGAGCGCAGGAGGCTCTTCGGCGTCATGATCACTAGCGGCTTGCGGTAGGCGCGGTGGATCTGGCGGCGGAGTGAGTGGAAATACTGGGCGGGCGTGGTGGGGTTCACGACCTGCATGTTTTCCTGAGCGCAGAGTTGGAGGAAACGCTCGAGACGAGCGCTGGAGTGCTCGGGGCCTTGGCCTTCGTAGCCGTGCGGCAGGAGCATCACGATGGAAGTCGGGCGGCGCCACTTCGCCTCGGCGGAGGCGATGAATTGATCGATGATGATCTGCGCGCCGTTCGAGAAATCGCCGAACTGGGCTTCCCAAATGCATAGCATCGAGGGGTAGTCCATCGAGTAACCGTAGTCAAAACCGAGCACGGCGTATTCGGAAAGCGGGCTGTTGTAGATGCAGAAGGTCTCCTGCTTCGGCGTGATGTGCTGGAGCGGGATGAACGCCTCGCGAGTCTTTTCATCGTAGAGAACGGCGTTGCGGTGGCTGAAAGTGCCGCGACGGCTGTCTTGGCCTGAGACGCGCACGGGAGTTCCCTCCACGAGCAGCGAGCCGAATGCCAGCGCCTCAGCGAACCCCCAATCATACGGGCCGCCTTCCTTCCAAACCTGCAGTCGGCGGTCGAGAACCGTGCGCTGGATTTTTTGCACAACATTGAAGCCAGCAGGGACGGTGGTGATGGCTTTTACAATGCGGTCGAGCTTGTTTTTGCTGATGGCGGTGTTGACCGGCTCGTGCGAGTAGGGGGCTTGGTGAATCGCTGTGGATCCGCGGAAGGCGCACTTCTTCTTCAGCGAGACAATTTCTTTCGCGGCCTCGGCGTGCTCGCGCTCGAGTCGCTCGATGCAATCGGTGCGGATCTTTTCGGCTTCTTTTGAGGAGACCGTTCCAAGTGCCGCGAGTTCGGCGGAAAACCTCGCTCCGGGGAGCGGGTGTTTTTTGATGATATTGTAGATGTCCGGCTGGGTGAACGAAGGCTCGTCGGTTTCGTTGTGACCGTGGCGACGGTAGCCGTAGATATCGACAACCACATCGCGGCCGAATTTTTGGCGGAACTCAAGGGCGATGAGGGCAACCTCGACCACCGTGAGTGGATCCTCGCCGTTCACATGGAAGATCGGCGCATCGACCATTTTGGCAATGTCGGTGCAGTAGGCTGAGGAACGCGAGTCCACGGGCAGGGTCGTGAAGCCGATCTGGTTGTTCACGACCATGTGAATTGTTCCGCCGGTTTTGTAGCCGGGGAGTTGCGACATGTTGAAGGTTTCTGCCACGATGCCTTGGCCGATAAAGGCGGCATCACCGTGGATCAGGAGCGGGAGGACTTTTTTGCGACCAGCAGTGTCCTCGAGCACGCGCTGGCGAGCGCGGGCTTTGCCTTGCACTACGGGATCGACGGCCTCGAGGTGGCTGGGATTCGCAGCCATGCGAATCTCCACCGTGGCGCCGCAGGGAAGCTCGCGGGAGCTCTGGTAGCCGAGGTGGTATTTTACATCGCCATTCTCGCCACCGCCGAATTTCTCGGGATTAAAGAAGTCCTGAAACTCGCCAAAAATCACGCTCGCGGGTTTTTTGACGAAGTTGGAAAGAACATTGAGGCGGCCGCGGTGGGCCATGCCCATGACGATTTCCTTCACGCCCGAGGCGGGGCAATTTTGGAGAATCGTGTCGAGGGCAACCATGAGCGATTCACCGCCTTCGAGGGAAAAGCGCTTTTGGCCGACGAACTTCGCGTGGATGAACGACTCGAAAGTCTCGGCTTCGTAGAGCGTTTCCAGCACGCGGCGGTGCACGGAAGGGTCGTTGCGATCAGCGCCGGAGCGGCTTTCGATGCGGCCCACCACCCATTCGCGGATCTCGCGATCGTGGATGTGCTCAAACTCCGCACCGAGCGTGGCGCAATAGGTTTTGCGAAGGCTCTCGATCATCTCGCGGAGCGGCATGGCCCGACCGTTTTGGAAATAGCGGGAGGAAACCACCTCGTTCATGTCGCCCTCGCCGAGCCCGAACGCAGCCGCCTCGAGCGTGGGATTCAAGGCCGGCGCGGGAGAAATGGGATCCAGATGCGTGCAGGTGTGGCCCAGCAACCGGTAGGCGCGCACGAGTTCATCCACCCGAGCTTGGAGCGGGGAAGCGGACAGGCCTAAGCCCTCTTTTTGCTCATCGGCGACGCTGCGCTCGAGGCCGAGTTCGAAGCCTTCAAAAAAAGCGGCCCAGTCGGGGGAAACTGATTGCCGATCGTTTAGCCAGCGTTGGTGGAGTTCGTCGATCATCGCCTCGTTGGCACGGGCGGGGACTGAAGTGTTCATTCGATGATGGATGGGCTCGGTTTGGGATTTTTAGTGCTACCGAGTGTCCTGACACTAAACAATGAGGCTCTGAGATCAAGACGGGAAAATCTGTCAAAACACGCGGCTTGCCATTCGCGAAACCAGCCTGTTGATAGCTTCATGCGCAAAACCAAAATCATTTGCACGCTGGGGCCTGCTTCGGATTCAGATGCCGTGATCAGCGACCTCATGCTCGCGGGCGCCGACATTTTTCGCCTGAACATGAGCCACGCCCGGCATGATTGGGTGCGCGATGTCGTAAAGCGCATCCGCCGCATCGCCATGGGCCTGGATGTGAATTGCGCCATTCTCCTCGATACGCAAGGCCCCGCGATCCGCACCGGCGATCTCTCGGCGAAGCTCAATCTCAAGCCCGGCGATGTTTTTGAATTTACCGTGCGCGGGGCGAAAAGCGAGGAGCACTACTCGGTGGATGTGAACTACGACGGCCTTGTGGACGACATCCATGTGGGCGATGTGGTGCTCGTGGACAACGGCGTGATCCACATGAAGGTGCTCGAAAAAAATGCAAACCGCGTGAAGTGCCAAGTCCTCACGGAGGGAGATCTTGGTTCCCGACGCCACATCAACCTACCCGGCGTGAAGGTGAACCTCCCTCCGCTCACGGAAAAAGACCTTGAGGACATCGCGCTCGGCGTCGAGGTGGGCGTGGATTTTGTGGCGCTGAGTTTTTGCCGCGAGGCCGCTGATATTTTGGAACTCAAGCGAGTGCTCCGCAACCTTGGCTCCAACGCCCGCACCGTCGCCAAAATCGAGGATCAGAACGCCGTGCGTTACATCAAAGACATCGTCCGTGCGGCCGATTCCATCATGGTTGCCCGCGGAGACCTCGGCATCGAATGCAAGATGGAGGAACTCCCGATCATCCAGCGCCGGATCATCAAAGAATGCATCCATTTTGGCCGCCCCGTGATCGTTGCCACCCACATGCTCGAGAGCATGATCACCAACCCTATTCCCACCCGCGCGGAGATTACCGATGTAGCGAATGCCGTCTTCGAGCAAGCCGATGCTGTGATGCTGAGCGGCGAGACAGCGCAGGGAAAATATCCGGTCGAGTGCGTGAAAGTGCTCGACCGCGTGGCGCGGCGCATCGCCCTGAGCGGCGGCGCTGGCTACGCAAATGACGCCGTCCTTGCCACTCAGCGCCAAAAAACCATCCGCTCCGCCGTGATGCTCGCGAACTCGATTGAAAACGCGAAACTCGTCGTCTTCACCCGCACCGGCCTGATGGCCGACCAAACGAGCCACCTCCGCCCCGAGCGCGCACCGATTTTTGTTTTCACCCAAACGACCGAGACTGTTCGTCATCAGGCGCTCAACTGGAACTCCCACGCCTTCCAACTCGATTTCACCACCGAGGCCGAGGAGACCTTCAACAAAGCGGAAAAAATCCTGATCAAACGAAAGCTCGTCTCGACCGGCGACAAGCTCATCGTTCTTCGCGAACTCATCGAAGGCGAGGAACGCTTCGAATCGATCCAGATCCGCACCGTGCCCTGAGGCGATTCAGGATTTTTGTCGCAGCCACGCGAACTAGGGCAGCGGCCGAGCCAACACCGTGATTGGCACATCCTGCAGCATCGTGCGCTCCAGGATTTGAAAACCGCAGCGCTGGAAGAGCTTTTCTGCGGACTCCGTGAAAACATGCAAGCGCTTCGCGCCCGCAGCAGCCGCAAGTTCGATAGCAGCTTGCACCAGCTCCAAGCCGTGTCCCAGCCCTCCTCATGGACATTTCCGAGGAGTGGGAGTCCGGCAAAACCTATCTTCCCCAGATCAGTAGCAACTAACCAAAATCGATAAAATAACCCTTAGCATCTTTTAGTCAGCATAACCGAGTTTACAGAAAAAATGTTGCTTCGCCGGGTTTTGAATCAAAAGCCCAAGGATGGCGACAAAATCTACTCCCTGCACGAGCCGGAGGTTTACTGCATGAGCAAAAGCAAGGAGCACAAAAAGTATGAGTTCGGGGCAAAAGCCACGGTGGTGGTGGGAAAAAACAAGGGCGTGATCCTGGGAGCCTACAGCCTGCCGAAGAACGACTGCGACGGACACG
>JBIPMC010000381.1:0-5458 GCA_044369345.1 Terrimicrobiaceae bacterium | reverse complement strand
GCTAACGCTTCATCAATGAAATCCTTGGCACGTGCGCCTGTTATCTGTTGTGGTGGCTGCCCGTGCAGTAGTGTTCTTAGAACGTTTCCTACCGTTTGATGCATGCGTTCGCATATTGCATTGGCTTGCGGATTTTTGCTGGTGGTTGGAACATCTTTGATTCGACAACCTTCTAACAGGAGTTGGAACTCTGGTCCAATGAATTCGCCTCCATTATCATGGATACAGCGAGCTGGCCACGGGTATCGTGTTAGCCAGACTTGGGCATATTTCCTGGCAATGTGAGCCGAGGTTTTGTCCTCAATCCGAACTAGTTCGACTAAGTTCGAGACTGTGTCGATCATGGTGAGCGCGTTGAACTCGTAAGGTTTATCTCGAACTTGGATGGTCCAAGGTCCGATTAAATCAACAGCACATTCCTCGAATGGCAATGACCGAATCTCGCGCTCAGGCAAGTGTCCGTATCCTTTGCCATCAAGCTTAAAGCGTTGGCACTGATCGCAGTTGTACCTGTCGATCAGTCGCCGCAAATCGCGGTGATAGTAGCGACTACTAATTTGCATATGTAGGCGTTTGCTGCCGGGATGGCCTGTAATCTGATGAAACCACCGAATGGTCGGTTGTAACATAGACTTCGGCAATGCTATTTTCCAGTTCGCCGGAGGGTCTCCTGGCTTAACATAGCATAGGACGTCGTCGACGGAGCTAACGCTCTTGCGTACGTATCTGTCAGCGTACCTGGTTGCTTGACGGTGTAGATCATTGTCAGCATCTTGCTGTTCTTTGATGGTTTCCATGTCTAATGGATTGTCAACTGCGGAGTCGGTCGGCAGATTGAGATAGCATTCCTCTGCTGGCAGATAGGTCATGCATTCCATCATGTCCCTGTCGTCGGTGACAGAGAAATGGCATTCCAGAGGGTCGACGATTGACTCCTCCTTCCCCACCATGGTCAAAGGTGTGGTGGTTTTCATGGGCATGCGCGAGAAGGTGTCGGCTATGACATTGCTGGGCCCTTTAATGTAGTGTAGCGTCGGTCCATATTCATCGACGTACGAAATCCACCGGAGCCGCCTCTGTGACGAGTCTCCTAACGTGAGAATATTCTTATGATCGGTGTGGATATTTATGACAGCACCGAGAAGCATTGACCGAAATTCCTTTAAGGTCATGACAATGGAAAGGAGTTCCTTGTCCATTGTTGCATAGTTTTTCTGAGCACTATTGAGCTTCTTGCTATAATAGGCCACTGGTTTGCCGTCCTGCATGATGCAAGCTCCAAGCTGGTAATCCGATGCATCCGTGTAGATGTCAAACGGAAGGTTGTGATTTGGGTAGGCGCAGAGTACGTCTGTAGCCATCAACGCCTTCATGCGTTTGAATGCTGTTTGCATGTCCTCGGTCCACACAAACTTGGGCCGTTTGGTACCTTTCTTAGGTGCGCCCGTTTTGGCTGTTAGTGGCGCAAGCACGTGTGCTCGGTGCGGCCACATGTCGCGGTAGTAATTTACCATTCCAATGAAACCTCGAAGTTGTTTCAGATTGGAGGGAGCTTCCATATTGAGGATAGCCTCGATTTTCTTCTTCCACGGTTTGAGGCCGGTTGGCGTCAACCAGTAACCGAGCCAATCTGTCTCCTTGACCGCCCAGTCACACTTGAGCGGGTTGACAGTGAAGCCATTATCCTGCAACTTCGTCAGGATGGTGTGCAGTAGGTTAAGGTGGTGTTCCCAGCTGCTGGAGAAAGCACCGATGTCGTCGATGTAGACCTCTGCATCCTCGACATCGCGGAATATATTTTCCATTGTTTCTTGAGCAAAATCCGGGGAACATTTCAGTCCCATTGGTAATACGTTGTATCGATATTTACCAAATGGCGTGACGATGGTCGTCAGGTCTTTGGATTCCTCATCCAATGCAAACGTGTAGTATTGCATGGAGATGTCAATCTTAGTGAAGTAGGCATAACCTGACCTCTTCTTCAAGATGTCCTGTATTATCGGTAGTGGGTATTGCTTCCTCAGAACTACCTTATTTAATTCACGTAGGTCGCTGACCCAACGTATGCGTCCATCCTTTTTTGGAGTAATAAACGTGGGCGATCCCCATTCGCTGGCACCTTGGGGAGATAGGACTCCAATGCGGACAAGGTGGTCGAGTTCCTTTTTGAAAGGCTCGAGATGTATCCTCGCTATGGCATAGGGCCGAACGTGCTTCGGTTTCGCACCCGGCGTGACATCTATATGGAATTTCCTGTGTGGATAGACTCCAAGTGTACCGTTGAAGAGTTTTGTAAACTTCTTTAGGACGGCGCGCACGTCGTTTCGCTGCGACTCGCTGAGGTGGGTGAGTTGCTCGGCAACATCATCCACGTTCACTTTTTCATACTTGGCGTCTAAGATCGCGGTGGCGAAGCAGTCTGGGTCGTACCAGTCCCTGCCAAAGATCGTCTCTTCTTCGCGATGTACCTCAAGGGCTTCGGCCATGGCAAGGTACTCGTGGTTGTCCACGCAGGTTGGGTCCCGCATGGGTAGCTCACTGTCGAACCACTCCACGGTTCCGGAGCTATACTTGATGTCGATGCCGCTCTTTGCCAAGAAGTCGGCACCTAGGATCAGGTCATAGCGGGTGTCGCCGTCAAACACGAATGCCTTGTGTTGATCGATGACCCTATTTTTGTCAAGCTCTGGCAATCGTATTGCGCAGAGGACTACCATCTCGTTCGCCGTGCACGATCCGGCCAGTGTGGTAACACTGCGTGGCCTTGCCGCAGGGAGAGGCTTGCAATGCCTAGGTAGGCATTTGCGGCCAATAAATGTTACGGTCGAGCCTGGGTCAAATAGTACCTTTAATATGGTACGGGACCGTGCCGACGATATGGTGTCGCATATTAGGATGCTTAACGGCGTGAGCCTCCTTTTGCTCGGCATCCTGGCCACGACTCGTTCTGAGTTGTCATCGGCTTCCAGGTCGGCTTCCAACACGGGGAAAGCCTCCTCAACAGTGGGTTTCCAGGTAGGTGTCCTACCGGTGATTCTAGGTTCGGTTAATGGGAATGCGTTCCCAGCAGTGAAAACGAATGGACTATTGACATCAATTAATCCCTTTTTATTTTTTATCTTATTACTATCGATTTTCACTGCTGGCGCGGCCCGTCAGATGTCGAGGGGGTCGCGATCCAACGCCTTTCCACACGACGCGAGGAAGTTCTCGTCGTCGTCGTTTTCTTCGTCCAAATCTGATTCGACGACTTTCCTGCTGGGTTTGGTCCTTTTGTCCTGGGGCGACACCGTCGCCGCGTCGGGCTTGCGCTTGCGCGCCACTGCCACTTCCTTGTTGGCGACGGCGCTGCCGCGCTTCGCCTGGGCCGCCAATTTGGCCTGGGCCTCCAATTTGTACGGGGACTCGAACACGGCGAAACCTTCGTAGGCACCGCTGTTCGCCGTGTCCTTCGACGCGTCGTCGTCATCGTCGACGTCCGTATGCTCGTCGTCGAGCTTGGTGTCGTCGTCGCTACTCGTGTAGCGACTATCGACATGGTGCGCGTCCGCTTTTGTGCGACGCTCACGGTCGTCGCGTCGGTCGCGGTCGTCGCGTCGATTTTTATTGTCGTGGCTTTTCGTCCACGACCCTTTTTTGGGCGCCGTTCCACGGTCGTCGCCCTCGTGCTGCTTCCCACGATCGACTCCACCGTCGCGGCCTCCGCGTTTCGGTTGGTTGTTGTATCGGTCGCGGCCGTCGCGTCCCGATCGATCGTAGCTGGTGGGGCGTCGATCGTCGCCGCCTCGGCGGTGCGGTCGGCTCCTGTCGCGTCGCCCGCGTTCACGCTCGCGTGCCTCGCGACGAGCATGGCTCGAGCGACGCGCCTCGCGCTTCTCGCGCAGGTCGTTTGCGAGCGTCCGCTTGGCGCGGTTGCGCAGACGCTCGATCTCGTGTCGTTCGAGCGTCCCGTCGATTTTGCGTTGAGCAAAAAGCGACTGAAAGTACGCCGAGAGCGTCTCGATGGTCTCGTCGGACAATTTCTTGCCCGACTTGACGTATTCGGCGCGATCGGCGCGGTGGTACGTCATATAGTACCACTGCACCGCGAGCTTTTCGCTCGGCGGTGGCGTCTCGCCGGGGGGGAGGAGCTCCGCGATGCGGAGCATCTCTTTAAAACGGCGCGCGTGGTCGCGCGGCGCCGTCAGCAGATCCTTCCGGATCTGGTGGTCCCCGCCTGGGGCCAAATAGACGTATTGGACGTCTCGGGGCATCTCACAATCAAGGATTGTGCAGACGAAGAGGCGCACGGCGCGATGGAAGCCCTCTTCGTCTTTTTCGACGATAGTCTCGTCAGAGAAGTGGTCTTTCAAGACCTCTCGCCAGGCAGTTTTGTAACTGCCTTCGAGAACATTCTCGAACTGGGAGAAAGTCTCGTACCAGTCCCAATCCAGCCTCGTAGCGGCCTGGATGAAATCTGGGAGGGTCTTCTCGTAAAAGAACTCCATCCCAAGAGATCCGCTGTCCAAGTGGACTTCAGCTTTCCCAGCCCTACCAGAAAACTTGTATTTTTCTGGCAGTTTTGTGGTGTCATTCCATGGCCTTTCGTGGCTGAAGATGGGCTCTTTCTCGAAAATACTGGCCATCTTGGCTGACAGTATTGGTGGTTCCTTCGCTTGTCTCTCGATGAGATATAGCTGTAATTACAGTGCGTTACCTCAGGGAGGTGAGAGTAAAGCAACAATAAACTGAAGAGAAGTGATAATTGTGAGCTTAGAGTAATGGTAAAGATTATCTACTTATAATCTTGGGAGAGATACCTGGGCGAATGGATGGTTGGCCTCTGGCCTTACCACCTTACTAGGAGTGTCTATGTACACATAGGAGCTCCCTACATAACCTGGCCAAGGTGTGTAGGGAGAGTACTAATCAGTACTTTAAAGTAGCCAGATAAGTCTAATATACTAGCACTCTGGCTATAATAAGATTAGGACTATTTTTAGGCTAGCTGATCACCACTGGGCTTGTTGTGCCTCTGGACTGCATCAGCGTGCAGGACTAACAGTTGTGTGCGTGACTGCCCTACGTGGTCTACGCATGCATACGACTGGGTACTGCACTCTTCCCCACTAAGATAAACCTCTGGTTTATAATCCTAGTCCTCCATTAGGTTCGGTGAAAGGAAAAGCTCTGAAAAACCTTTCTGACTATCCCCCGCTAGGTGGGTATGTCACATCGCTGGGAAAGTTAGCGGAATAATGATGGTTTAGGTTTACTCTCTATAAGGAATTATTCGTCTTATGTTAATACGTTCAGTGACGCCATGTTTTAGTTCTATCGTGACTGTTCCGTTCACGTGCGTTTGAACTACCCTGTACGGACCAGTTGTCCGAGGGCCCAATTTCGTCGGATTGTGACGTTTCTTTAATACTCTATGGTCGACTGCATAATCATGTCTGCGACGCTTCTTATTCTCACG
>JBIPMC010000388.1:0-5868 GCA_044369345.1 Terrimicrobiaceae bacterium | reverse complement strand
TGAATTTTTGGAATATTACCGGGTGCTGTTAAGCAAATGCACCCATTACAGAGGGAAGGATTGCAACTCTAACCACGCCAAATCTTCCCTAGCTCAGAAGTGGAAATCCGAACCGCTAAAAATTCTTGCCGATGCCGAAAGTTGGCTCAAAGCAAAAGCCAAGTTTAGCGGTGGCAAATCAACTCAGACCCGAAACATTGACGAGCTTTCTAAGGATGAACGCCTCGCCATCCTTAGAGCCAAACGCGAACAAAAATTAGGAGCTTAACCATGACCGAGCTTAACGATGAAATCTTTGATCAGGGAATTGAAAACCTGAAAGAAAACTTTCCCGACGCGATTTTTACACAACTCAAGTACGAGATTTGGTTTGACAAACTCAGTCAAGAGTTATCGGCAGAAGAATTTGAGATGGCAATCTGGGAGGCGATTTTCAATCTTAGACAATGCCCCACGGGTAAAGAGCTTGTAAACCTCGTTAAAGAGTCCGACCGTGAATTGGTATCTGATTGTTGGTCAAGATGCCTAGAATCGCTCGCTAACCGCCTCCCGTTAAATAATTTGGATGATGCTACCCAGTACGCAATTTTCAAACTCGGTGGGATATCTCACCTTGGATCGATTGAAAGTACCCAACTGCAATACCTGAGCAACGATTTCAAGATCCACTGGCAAGCCTACCGAAAATCCCCGCGAGAATTTGAGCGCCCAGTGCAAATCATTCCCCCTGAGCAACGGGAATTCAAACCCAATGGACTCAAGCCAGAACTTTCAGAGGAACAACGGGTAAAAAATCAGGAATTTCTAAATAACCTGATCGCCACAAAAATGAGTAAAAACTTAAACGGAGCGAAATAATGGAAGCAGTAATCATGCAAAACGTCGAGGCTGAGGAAGCTGTTTTAGGAGCCATTCTCTTAGACCCCGAAGCTATGGGGAGAATTGCAGAAACATTAGAACCTAAGTCTTTTAGCTTGCGATCGCATCAAACGATTTATAAGGCAGCTTTAGCTTTATATTCCGAGGGAGTAACACCGGATTTGATGACCGTCACAACTTGGTTATCCGATCAGAAATTACTTGAAAAAGCCGGGGGGCAATTAGGGTTAACCCGACTATTAGAGCGCACCGTTTCTGCCACAAACATCGATCAATACGGTCTATTAATCTCGGATAAACAAACCCGAAGAAACCTAATTGAATCTGCTTACGAAATTATCAAACTAGCAGAAGATACCAGTCAACCTTTAGAGACTGTAATTCAAAAATCAGAAGAACAAATTGCCAATATTTCCCAGGGGAAAAGTCAGCAAGATTTAGTTTCAATTGGTGAAACCCTGATTGATACCTTTCAGGAAATTGAAGATCGGAGTGAAAGCAAAATTCCCCCCGGTGTTCCCTGCGGTTTCTATGATTTAGATGCAATGACAGGAGGTTTTCAACGGTCGGATTTAATTATTGTGGCTGGTAGGCCGTCAATGGGAAAAACAGCCTTAGCAGTCCAGTTTGGTTTTAAGATTGCTAAAAAAGGATTACCCGTTGCGGTGTTCAGTTTAGAAATGTCCAAAGGTCAGTTAGTCCAACGACTTTTAGCAGGGGAAGCAAAAATCGAAAGCACGCGGCTGCGGTCGGGAAATATTCAGCAAGATGAGTGGGAGCCGTTAACAGAGGCGATTAGTAAGTTAGCAGAATTGCCGATTTTTATTGACGATACCTCGAACCCTACTGTCAATGAAATTAAGAAAAAAGCTCAAAAACTGCAAGCCGAAAACGATGGAAAACTAGGTTTAATCCTAATAGATTATCTGCAATTAATGGATGGTGGTAGCGAGAATCGGGTGCAGGAATTGTCAAGAATTACACGGGGATTAAAGGGAATGGCAAAGGACTTAAACGTCCCTGTTATTGTCTTATCTCAGTTAAATCGAAGTGTTGAGCAACGCACTAATAAACGCCCAATGATGTCCGACTTGAGAGAATCGGGATCAACGGAACAGGACGCGGATTTAATAATGATGATTTACCGAGATGATTACTACAATCCCAACAGTTCAGAAGCCGGGGTAGCTGAAATCATTTTAACCAAACATCGCAACGGCCCCACCGGAACGGTTAAGTTATTATTTGATTCCCAGTTTACTCAGTTTAAAAATATGGCGAGGTCAAGATAGAAACCCACTAATTATCAAGGAGTTTGAGAATGCTAGAAAATTACAAGAACACATGGACAGAAGCTGAGATAGAACAACTTCTACTTTTAAAAGACAGCAAAAAAACTCATGCGCAGATTGCTGAAATTTTAGGGAGAACAAAAGCATCTATTGATATCAAATATTCAAAGGTTAGAAACAACCTAAAGGAATCAAGTTGGATATGGACACACGAGGAAACTGAAACCTTGATAGCACTAGCAGAAACTTTACCGTTCACCCAATTAGTTATTCGATATAATCAACTAGCCGTTAAAAAAGGCTATCAAGAGCGAACAATATTATCCGTTCAAAATAAGTTATTAAATCTCGGACAAAGCCTAAGACCTAACAGTGGTTGGTATGGAGCCACGGCAGTTTTTATAGGACTAGGATTTTCAAGAGAAAGGATTCGTGGATGGATAAATAACGGGCTAAAACATCACTCTGAAGGCACAAGACAGTTTTACATTCGGAATGATCATTTAGTGGAATACATCCTCTCGCATCCTGATTGTTTAAACGGAATCTCAGACGATGGGGTTCGTTGGTTTATTGCTTTATTAAATGAAGACAGGGAGATGAAAAAACGTGATGGTAGACCAGAATCCGCCCGTTCATTAACCGCTTAATCTTGACCGCGCCCTTGATTGATTAATTCCATTAAACCCAACAAAGGAGATTGACATGACCGTAACAACCAAGATATTTGAAAGAGTTTTAAAAGTTGGTGAGTGGGTAGAGATTGACCCACACAAACACCGCCCATCTTATCTAATAAGAGGTACAGCATGGCGAGTTGAAAGTTTCAATGTATTAAAACAAACCTGTCAAGTAACTAACTGTAAAGAGGGAAGTTGGCACAGATCAGAAACCCTAGACTTTGAGGAGATTTCCGACTCATCCCCATTCAAAAAAACTGATATTGTGCAATTAAAAAAGGATAGCCGTTACATCGGACGGGTGATTATGTGCCGGGGGAATAAAATCAAAATTCAGTGGACGAAAGGATTGGCAGAATCCTTAGACTCGGACAAGATAAAACTATTTATTCAGATGGTCAAAGGGGAACAAATCCCCCTCGGAAATTACGCTTTCCAGAAAGGCGATCATGTCAAAACTACAGACAAGAATTTTGGCAATGTAATCCTCACTGTAAAAGAATGCTTACCCTCTGGAATGGTGATGTTGAGTTCATCAAACGATCCTAATTTACTACTCCCCGGCTGTGGCTTAACAGTTGTTGAGGAGGGTTTCTAATGCCAACATTCGCAACATTATTCATGGGCGGAGGCGGTGCAGATTTGGGGTTAGAAGCCGCGGGTTTTGAGTCCATTTGGGGGATCGAACGAGATCCTAAAATTGCAGAAGTAGCACGATTAAATTTCCCCAATACCAAAGTATTCAACTCTTGTGTTGGTGAAATTCGCACTCATCTCATGGAGCGGGTTGATCTACTTTGGATGAGTCCCCCCTGCCAACAATACAGCAATGCACGGCGGGGTGATATTCCTGACCATAAAGATAAAGATGCGGGGCTTTATTGCTGTGATTATATTGCCATATTATCCCCTCGATGGGTGGTTCTCGAAAACGTCCCAGGATATGCAAAATCACCAACTTTTGAGGCGATATTGCGATCGCTAATTGATTGTGGATATCGCTATCATTGGTTAATTTTAGACGCGGCGGATCACGGGGTTCCGCAAAACCGGAAACGGTTGATTATGTGGGCAGTTAAAAATTCAGAACCCCTCCCTTATTTTCCTGAATCAAAACCTAAAAAGGGATGGTATCAAGCCATTAGTGATTTAATCCCAGAAATGCAGGATTGTGAGCTTGCGGACTGGCAGATTAAGCGATTGAATGAATTGGGATATTTGCCAGAAAAAGCCTTGATTGATATTGGTAAACAACTCATTAGACAGGCTACAGTTCGGGAGTCAAACGATCCAAGTTTTACTATCGTAGGGGGTCACTGTAATTCCCATTCTCCCATCCTATTAATCCCCCGTGCGGGAGCCTGTATTAAGAACATTTTACCGACTCCACAAAACAAGCCTTGTCCAACAATTCGAGCTATGGCGGGTGTTTCGACCCATTGGGCGGACATCGTACAGGGAAGTCAAATCAAACGGATTAGTCAAAAAGCGACGGCACGGCTGCAAACTTTTCCCGATGATTACAAATTCCCAGAATCCAAATCTTTAAGTCAACAAATAATCGGAAATGCCGTGCCGCCGTTGTTGGCGAAAGAGTTAGGTCTGGCAATCTTAAAATCAATTAATCTTTATGAAGACAACTAAAAAAGGATTTCAACCCGCCCAAAAAATTCATGCCAACGACCTCCACACATTCTCTTGTGAGTGTCTCTGGTATGATGCAGAAACAGATGAGGAACTTTTATCTGAATTGTGGACAATTAAACTTGACAAAAGGCGATTCAGAACCGATGTCAGACAGGCTATTGTTGCAGGACTTATCTATTGTTTTCTCGAAACACCGGAAGCAATAGAGCGACATATTAACAGGGTGTTTTTTTGGAATAATAAATCCCGTGCTTTCGAGCCATTGGGTGCAGTGTCCGACGCTCCGATGACCGGATCTAGTCCAGTTGATTTTGAAGCCGATCCGGTGGTGGCTTTTGAGAGATTAAAAGCCCTTTGTGTTGAGATTGAGATTATCAAGATATAGTGATCTCGTCACCCTTCATTATTAATCCAATACCTTATCAATTCCGAGAGGGATAGATTTCTTGAGGATGCGATCGCCTCTATCCTCTCCCTCTCAACTTCTGAAAGCCTCACCCTGACAACGGTTGGGCGGTTAAAAAGTTTTTTTGATTTAGGGGTTGACATATTTTGATTTTGTAGCTACAATATTTTAGTATAAGCAAAACAGGGACGCCGCCGTTAAATCGGGCGTAAAATATGAAAAACTCCACAACCGCCGACCAACTGTCCAAAAGAATTAGCCAATTGAATAGCTTGATTCAAAAATTCCCCAATGTCCGGTCTTTGATCCGGCGTTGGGGTTTTGAATTGACACAGCTAGAAGGGCGGTTAGAAGCCCTGAAAGCGGTAAAGGTTGTGGAGAAACCACAGTTAACAATTTGGGACGCACCAATGGAAATAGAAGGGACAAAACAAAACCCAATAAATATCTTCTTCAAAGAGGATGACGAACTTTTGAGTCTCCATCCTCGTGAGGGATCGAAATTATG
The DNA here is from genome assembly GCA_044369345.1 of Terrimicrobiaceae bacterium. Taxonomy (GTDB): domain Bacteria; phylum Verrucomicrobiota; class Verrucomicrobiia; order Chthoniobacterales; family Terrimicrobiaceae; genus UBA967. The sequence goes on along the minus strand of JBIPMC010000388.1, from coordinate 456 downwards.
TAGCTCATGGCATTTAGCTTGCGGGGACTGGATAGACGAATCGGGGACTGAGTATGACGGTCGAGATAAACCTATTTATGAAAATATGGAGCTTAAATGGCTCCAGCTTCGAGATGGGCGTTATCAACTAGATCCGGATCTGATTCTTTTGGAAAAAGGGTGGGAATGGGATTCTCAGCAAGGGGAACCAGTCAAAATCAAACGTTAGTCTTTGGGCTGGGTGCGATCGCCTTAAATCCGCGCAAAAGTTAACGATATAAGGAAAAAACAATGACACTAAAATTTGCGGTGAAGCTATGGAATCGTTACAACGATCAAGTCACAGAAGGTTTGTATGCAGGAGGTACGGGCGCGGACTTTATTGCCGTCCATCCTGATGACGAATTTATCACATACAAAGATAACGAAGTTGCGGCGAGAGATGCCCTGTCATTGACTCGTAAGGGATGGAAAGCG
>JBIPMC010000125.1:0-5886 GCA_044369345.1 Terrimicrobiaceae bacterium | reverse complement strand
GCCATCATATTCGACATCCGGGGTGGCGTTATAAATGTCCACAACATTGGCGACGCGCAAAAGGCGTGAAGTTCTCAAAAGGCCTCCCTCGTGGGTGAAATAGCCACCCGAGACATCGATGGTAGCCCCCGGGGCGGCAACTACGGAATCGCCGGCTGAGATCGAGATTGATCCGCCGCGCGTGGTTAATTGGGCGATATCGTGTTCGGTGATATTGGAAAAACCGGTCAGATCGCCGAGGGGGGTGCCGATCCAGCTGCGACCTCCGTAGCTGCCAGAGCGGCGGAGATCCACCAAGAGAGGTTTGCCGCGAAGACCGCCGGAGCGCTGGAGCGGGGAGTCGGCGAGTTCGGAACCGCGGAGTTGGATGGCGAGGAAATTATTCGCAAGCGGCACAAAGGCATCCATCGTTCCGCTGGCATCGAGCAGTGCGCTGGATGCCAAATTGACCTGCCCCCCGGATAGGAGGAAGCGTTGTCGTCCGTTGCTGATATGCTGAGAGGCTTCAGTAGCGTTGGAGACAATGCCGTCGTTGTTGGTATCCACAAACGGCCAGATTCCCGCACGAATGCCGATGGCACCCGAGGTCGCGATGAGGGAAGAGCCTTCCGCAAAGTGGATTCCCAGGCCCTCAATGTTGACTTGGGAGGACTGGGCGAGCTTGGTGCCTGGGATTTTTTTAGCGGATGAAAAATCGGGAAGGATTCGCGTTGAGCTGCCCGGGGAAAATTCCACGATCCCGGTCGAGCGATTCAGGAATGGAGGTTGGAAGGAGGAATCGTATCCTGGAAAGCCCACTGCGCCATAGCTAGCGAGTAGGTCGATGCGGCCATTGAGGTTCACGGAAGTCGAGCTTTCCAGGACGCCTGATTGGGTGATTCGTTTCCCGGCGGCGACGATGGATCCGCGCTGGGACTCGACGAGTCCTGTGTTTGTTACAGTTCCAGCATAGATTCCAGTGTTGCCCACCCAGACATCGAGACCGCGGAGGCTTGGGTCGGATTCGGCGTGGGCTGAAACACCGACTTGGAGGCCTGCAGCGAGGATCGACTGGCCCGATGGGGTGGAAATTTCACCGGCATTCCGAACATTCGCGCCTATGAGCATGATGCGCCCACCGTTACCGCCTTCGCCCTCGGGGCTGCTCAAGAGGGCGCCGCGTTCAACGACTATATCGCCGAATGTGGCGGTGGGATCATTTGAGAAGTCCTTGGAAAAAAGGAAATCGGCATTGCGGTTGTTGAGCAGGCCGCTGGTGATGAGCTTGTCGTTGATCGGGAGGGTTGATGCTACTAGGGCGCGGGTGTTGGTTTGGGAGCCAGCGCCGAAAACGATGCCGTTTTGGTTGATGATGTAAACTTGGCCTTGTGCAGTAATTTTTCCGTGGATTTGGGAGGGTTTGGCATCTGGATCGAAGACTTTGTTGAAAGCGATCCATTTGCCAGAGTCGCCTCCGCCGGCGGATTGGTCGAAGTTGAGTGTCGTCTGACTACCAACATTGAAGGTTCTCCAGTGAAGGAGGGCTTGGGGGGCTGTTTGGGTGATATTGACATTGTTGCCAGAGGCAGTTGCCGGATTGGCTCCTGTCCATGTGCCTCCCACAATCGGGTTCAACCCGCCCTCTATAAGTCCGTTTCGGACGGTGCTGGCGGAGGCTGCGGCGCGGGCGGAGGCTTGGAGGGCGCGCATGTCGTTGACGGCCCTAGTGGTGCGGGCGAGGCGATCCTGGGCGCGGAATTTAGCGGCTTGGGCTGCTTCTGCTCCCGCGTTGGCGCGGGCTTCGGCGTTGCGGGTGGCGTTTTTCGCAGAGGCTCCGCCGCGAAGGATGTCGCCGGCATAGAGGGTGGAGGGGGCGCCAATGGCCAGAGCGATGAGAAGGAGCGCGGAGACTCCGGCTCGGAGGCGGTGGAAGCGGGCCAACGGCTGGAAGGCGCGGATGTGGTGGCGTGATGGTCTGAGAATCTCGGACATGCGGCGAATCCCCTTAAAATCGACGGGCGCGTGTCGGATTTGAGGAGTGGGTTTGTGAAAAAACTGTCGCTTGCAATCTCACTTTTTCGTGTCGGTTGAGAGTAGGCCGGGGAGGGCGATTTCGTTGATGGTTACGGGCGACTTGGCTTGGAGGCGCTCAAGGTAGGCTTGGCGGTTGAGGGCGGCGCGTTCCTGGCGGAGGGCGGTGGCGAGTTGGGGACGGACTTCTTCGAGGGTGGCGGTGCGGGGTTCGCGGACATCGAGGATTTTTACGAAATAAAATCCGTCACCGAGCTCGATGGGGCCTGCGATGGAGTCTTTGCCGGTGCCAGCGAGAGCTTGGCGGATGGCAGGCTGGATGGAGTCCTCGGCGAGCCAACCCACTTCCCCTCCCTTGGCGGCGGTGCGGGGTTCGTCGCTGTTGGATTTCGCGAGCGCGGCGAAGTCGCCGGATTTGATCTGCTTCGCAAGGGCATCGGCCTTGGATTTGGCTTTCGCCTTGTCGTCGGCGGAGGCGATGAAGATTTGGGCGATGCGGTATTCCCGGGGAAGGCGCAGGGAGTCTTTGCGGGATTCGTAGAGGGCGGTGATTTCCTCGTCACTGGGATAGTTGGCGGGAACAGCGGTGACGGATTCGAGGAAACTCTCGGAGATAGCGGCATCGCGAACGCGGGCGAGCAGGGTCTGGGTCTCCGTGGTTTTCTCCCATTCGGCGGCCTTGGCTTCATCGAGGAGTTGTTTTTGGAGAAGAATGGTGCGGACGGCGCGGCTCAGGGCGGCGGGGTTTTGTAAAAGTGCCTCGCGCTCGGGGGGCGTGACCTTGGCAAAATAAGGTTGGACCTGCGAGGCGGTGATATCGCGGTCGCCGGAACGGGCGATGACGGGATCGGCGGCTTGGAGAGGGAGCGCGGCGAGGAGGGTGAGGATGGCGGTGTGTTTCATTGTAGATCGGTCGGATCGGTCGGATCAGGTGAATCCGAATGATCTTTTTTTAGTTTTTGGAGTCGGCGGGGATGCGGGCGTCGGTGATTTGGTCGGCGAAGTCTTGGACGAGGCTTTGGAATTTCACGCGCTGGGCGGCGGTGAAGGGCTCGCGGGCGAGGATTGCATCGCCGAGGCCGAATTTCTCGTAGCGCTCGAGCGTAGCCATCGAGGCTTTGTACATTTCGATGTTTTTGGATTGCTGGTCCTGGACCTTGCGCTCGAGGTCGAGTCGTTTGGCATCGAGTTCGCGTCGCTGCATTTCACGTATCACGGCGAGTTTGCCGACTTCGTCGTAGGATTTTTTCCATTTCGCGAGAGTGGCGTATTGCTCGGCGATCGTGGCTTCGCGCTCGGCGAGAGTCTTCTTGAGGCCTGAGATGAGGTTGGTGGAGGTGTTGCGCTCGGTAGCGAGTTCCTTGGCGAGGGCTTTGGATTTCTCCTCGAACTCTTGGGCTTTGGTCTCGGCGGCGTATTGGGCGGCTTGGGCAGCGGCAAGTTGGTTTTGCGCGTCGCGGAGCTTGAGCATGGTGTTTTTGAGCGCCTCGCGGAACTTGGCGGTCGGGTCCTCCTCGGCGGCACGGATGAGGGTTGTGGTAAGAAGGATTGCGGCAAGGATTTGGATGGTCTTCATTGGTTCCTAGAACTTGGAGTCGATTTCGAGATAGAAGATGTTCATGTTGTATTTTGGCCCGGCGAGGCTGTCGGAGCCCATCCAACGGGCGCCGAGATAGACATGCTCGGAGAGCGAGTAGAACCCGCCGACCGTGAAGCCCTGCAAGTTCGTGCCGCCGCCGCCGAAGTCGGAGTCGGTGAATCCATCCACCACGGAGTCGGAGCCGATCCAGCGGTAACCCGCCGAGAGGAGCCAGTCGCCGCGCTTTTTGAGGGCCGGAGTACCGACGCGGAGGTCGACATACCAACCGTAGGGACTGCCCTCGTAGGTGCCGATACCCGTAAGCTCAGTGGTATCCTTTGGGCCGCGGTTGTTGACGGCAATGGCGGTGATGTCGTTCTTGTTGTAGGCGAGGTTTTGGACGAATTCGCCAACGAGCGAGAGGCGGACAGGCTCGAAGCCGTCGTAGGTGAGTTCGCTGGTGAGGGCGAGCTCCGTGAACTTCGTGGCGAGGCCGTAGTATTGCCACTGGTTGATCGCCCCGTAGTCATTGCTGGCATCAGCCACAATGTCGCGGATGGCCATGTAGGTGTTTCCTTTTTGGGCAAACGAGGGACGGCTGTTGTCGGTATCGCTCGCATCGTTGACGGTGAGCGGGGTGTAGGGAGTGGAGAGTTGGCCCTCGATGTTGTGGAACCAATAAACGGCCGCTCCGGTTTTCCAGGTCCAGTCGTGGGCGAATTCCCATTCGAAGCCGGTCTGGGCACCGAAGAGGTATTTGTCGTAGCTCGCGAATTTCTCGGGTTGGTTGGAGGAGAAATTGAAGTCCGTGTTGTAAACAACGAACGCGCCACCGGTCAGGTAGGGCTGGAAGGTCTCGGTGACATCACCTTTGAGCGTAAACGCAGTGCCGTCGAACCCGAGGTCGTCATCCCATGTGAGGCGGGTGGAGAAGAACGGATTGTCGAACCGGCCGGCCCAGGCGGAAACACCCACGACCTCGCGGTAGTCAAAATCGTAGCGCATGAAGGCGCGGTCGAGCCAGATGGCGTATTTGCTGAAGTTGCCGCCCTGGCCTTGGGTGGCGGAGTTTGCGACGCCCATGCCTTGGTTGGTCGAGACAGGGGTATTGTTGTTCCCGGTGGCGATACGGAAGCCGCTCGAGAAGTTGTCATCCATCTGGAAGTCCAGCGCGAACCGCATGCGGAGGAGATATTGGTTGCGGTTCTCATTAACATTCAGCTGAGGCGCGAACTGGTTTCCGGTGGTGTCGAAGGGGGCGCCGGTGTTGATCGCGTTGAAATTCGGGAACGCGCCAGTGGAATCGTTGCCGTTCGGAAAGTAGGTGCCGGAGTAGCGGAATCGCAGGTCAAAAGCCGGATCGGCTTTTTCCACCCAAGGTGGGAGCTTGAAAGTGTTCGCGATCTTGGCGCCGACGCGGTCTGTGGCGAGTTCGAGTTTGATCTCTTCTTTCATCTGTTCGCGGACGGGTTGTGGAATGTGTGTCACGCGGATGTCACCCGGCGAAGAGGCCGGAACCCGGCCTTCGACCGGGGCGGTGCTCGCCACGACTTGAACGGCGGCGGCCTCGGCCATGGCGACCATCTCGCTTTGGTTTTGGGCACGGACGGCCATGGCTTCGGCCTCTGCCTGTTTGATCATTTCATCGGCTTCGGCCTTGGTGAGGATGCCGCGCTCCACGAGCTTGTGGATGAGGTTGATCGTGACATTGCCGGTGGCGGTGTAGGCGGAATCCGGGCCTGCACCGAGCGGTGGTGCTGTCGTGGCGGGAGCGGTTTGGGCGGCGGGCTTGGTCTCGGAGGGGAGGGGTTCGATGCCTTGAGTTTCCTGCATCGCGACTTGGGGTTCATTTTTAGTCTCCGTAACCGGCAAGGGCGCGCGATCCTTTGCCGGGGTAGGGGTCGGTGTCGCAGTTGGAGTGGGTTGGCCCGCGGCGTATTCGAAGACAAGTTGTTTTTTCGAGCCGTCGGCAGACTTGGTCACGGTGTAGTCCTGCGCGAGAGCGGCGGCCGGAATCAAAAGGTAGGCGAGCGCGCGGAGCATGGTTGTTTTTTTCGGGACGAGCATGGGATCAGTTGGGTCGAGTGGCTTTCAATCGCATGACAATGGGCATCGGCATGCCGTCTGGCGGGGGCGCTTGGAATTTCAAGCCGGTTAAAATCTCTTCACGGATGGCAGCGTCGATCCCGGGATCGCCGGAGGATCCGCTTAAAGCGGCGCGGGTCACGCGGCCCGAGGCGTCGAGCCAGATGCGGGCGGTCACATTCATCGCAGCGGACTTGGTTTTTTTGTGGGAG
>JBIPMC010000124.1:0-5891 GCA_044369345.1 Terrimicrobiaceae bacterium | reverse complement strand
TTGCGTCGGCGCTCACAGCTCCTTCACTACCGCCCGGATTTTGAAATTCTCGAGATCCGCGGAAACCTCAACACGCGCTTCCGCAAATTCGACGAAGTGGACTGGGACGCTATGATCCTCGCGGCGGCAGGCGTCGAGCGGCTCGGATGGGGTGAGAGGATTTCAGAAAAAATTTCGCCCGAAATTTTGTTGCCGGCTGTGGGGCAGGGGAGTTTGGCGATTCTTTGTCGGGAGGATGATGACGCGACGCTCGAATTCCTTGTCAATATGGAGGACCGCGAATCGATGCTCGCCGCCCGGGCCGAGCGCTCGCTCATGCGAACACTCGAGGGCGGTTGCCAGGTGCCCATCGGCGCGCACGCGGTCGTTTCCGAAAAAGGAATCTCTCTGGCGGGCTGCGTTTGCTCGCTCGACGGGCGAACGCTGGTTCGTGATTCCGTTTCCTCGGAAAACCATGACGCGCCTGAAAACCTCGGCGCGGTCTTGGCTGGCAAGTTGCTGGAAAACGGCGCGCGGGAGATTTTGCGGGAGATTTTCGGCAAGGACGGGCGCTAATTGCTGGCGCGGCGGATTGCAAAAACCGGATCGAACTGGGAGGATTTGGACATCGACACTGAAAAACATCTTTTCCTCCGCGCCTGCTATCGACAACCCGTGGAGCGTACGCCGGTCTGGATCATGCGCCAAGCCGGTCGCTACCTGCCCGAATACCGCGCTGTCCGGAAGAACCATTCGTTTTCCGAGATGTATAAGCGCCCCGACCTTGCCACCGAGGTAACCCTCCAGCCGATCGACATCCTTGGCGTGGACGCGGCGATTTTGTTCTCCGACATCCTCGTGGTCCCCGAGGCTATGGGCATGGAGTTGCATTTCAGCGAGGGCAAGGGGCCGCAATTCCCCTCCCCGCTTCGCGACGAGGCCGCGCTGAAAGCCCTGCGCCCCGTCGAGTCCAACCAAGACCTCGGATTCGTGATGGAAGCCATCCGCGAAATCCGCCGAAACCTCGCCGAGCGCGTGCCGCTCATTGGATTCGCCGGCGCGCCTTGGACTCTCGCCACCTACATGATCGAGGGCGGGGGCTCGAAAACCTTCCAACACGCCAAGAAATGGCGCTTCGCCCGTCCAGACCTGCTGCGAACCCTTGTCGAAAAAATCGCCGATGTCGTGATCGACTATTGCCGCGCGCAAATGGACGCCGGCGCGGAGGCAATTCAGATTTTCGACTCTTGGGCCGGAATTCTCGATACAGCCGGTTTTGAGGAATTCGCCTTGGCGCCCGTCCGCCGAATCATCGCAGAGATCAAACGCCCGGGCATTCCGGTGATTTATTTTCCCAAGGGCGGCATGACTTGGCTCGACCGCGTGGTGGATTGCGGAGCCGATGTCATCGGGGTGGATTGGACGATCTCGCTCGAGACCGCCCGCCGGATCACCGGCGACCGCGTGGCCCTGCAGGGAAACATGGACCCCACCGCGCTCTACGCCCCGCCCGAGGCGATCCGCGACCAAGTGCGATCCGTGCTCGCCAGCTACGGAAAAGGCTACGGCCACATCGGTAATCTCGGCCACGGCATGCTGCCAGACATCCCCGTCGATCACACCCGGGCGTATGTGGAAGCCATGAAAGAATTCAGCCCGGCATGGAAATGAACGCCGCCGAATCCAGTCCGAGGCTAGAGGTCGATCTCGACCTTCTAAAAAAATACAACCGCCCCGGCCCGCGCTACACGAGCTACCCGACGGCGCCGCATTTCCACGAGGGATTCGGCCCAGAGGAATACCGCCAGGAAATCCTTTCCACGAACGCCGGCGAACCTCCACGCGACCTCTCGCTCTACTTCCATTTTCCGTTCTGCAAATCGCTTTGCTACTTCTGCGCCTGCAATGTGGTCATCACCAAAGACGCCAGCCGCGTCGGCCATTACCTCGGCGTCCTGAAAAAGGAAATCGACCTCGTCGCGAACCTCGTCGATTCGCGGCGTCAGGTCGTCCAAATGCACTGGGGCGGCGGCACGCCGACCTATATGTCGCCCGACCAGATCCGCGACATCTTCGGATACATCCGCGATAAATTTCCCTTCGCCGCCGAAGCCGAGATCAGCATCGAGATCGACCCCCGCACCATCTCGCCCGAGCATTTGCCCGCCTTGCGCGAGGCGGGTTTCAACCGCGTGAGCTTCGGTCTTCAGGATTTGAATCCCGAGGTCCAGACGACAATCAACCGCATCCAGACCGACGAACAAAATGCCTTCGTCATCAACGAAAGCCGGCGTCTCGGTTTTGACTCGATCAATGTCGACCTCATCTACGGCCTGCCCCACCAGTCGGTGGAATCCTACGAGCGAACGCTCGAAAAAATCATCGCGTGGGATCCCGACCGTCTTGCGGTTTTCAACTACGCCCATGTGCCTTGGCTGAAAAAGCACCAGAAGCTCCTGCCGGTGGAGGCGATGCCCGACGCCGCCGATCGCCTGCGGATGCTCAAGCTCATCATCGATCGCCTGACGGAGGTCGGTTACGCCTACATCGGTATGGACCACTTCGCGAAGCCTGGTGACGAACTCACGAAGGCCCTCCGCGAGCGCACGCTCCACCGGAATTTCCAAGGCTACAGCACGCGAGCCGAGGCCGACATGTTCGCCATGGGCGTCACCTCGATCAGCAAACTCGCCGGAGCCTATGCACAAAATCTCAAAAGCCTCGCCGCCTACGAAGCCGCGCTGAATGAAGGCCGCCTGCCCACCGCGATCGGGCTCAAGTTCTCGCACGACGACCTCCTCCGCCAGCATGTGATCACCGAGATCATGTGCAACAACCGCATCCTCAAACACGATGTGGAGCAAAAATTCGGCATCACTTTCGATTCCTATTTCGCCGATGTGCCGGAGAAATTGAACGAGTTCGTCCTCGACGGTCTCGTCTCGCTCCAACCCGACCGGATCGAGGTCAGCGAGGCCGGGCGGTTGGTCATTCGCAACATCGCGATGGCCTTCGACGCCTACCTCAAGCCCGAGGCCTCGCAGGAAAAACCGATCTACTCGCGAACCGTCTAGCCAGGCCATGCCAAGCCACACCGATGCGATCATCCTCGGAGCGGGCATTTCGGGACTGACGGCAGGATTTTATCTCGCGGAAAAAGGACTCCGCGTTCGCATCCTCGAAAAAAGCCCCCGCGTCGGCGGTGCGATTCGCAGTGAGCGGCGCGATGGGTTTCTGATCGAGTTCGGGCCGAACACTGTTCTCGATACGACACCGCTGCTCGGGGAGCTTTTCCAAAAACTCGGCATCGCCTCCGAGCGCGTGGACGCCTCCCCGCAGGCCAAAAACCGCTACATTGTGCGGGGCGGCAAACTTCACGCCTTGCCAACCTCCCCGTTGGCGTTTCTGAAAACCCCGCTCTTTTCCACCTCGGCGAAGCTCCGCCTCCTGCTCGAGCCGTTCATTTCCCGCGCGCCGGAGGATCGCGAGGAATCGCTCGCCGAATTCGTATCGCGCCGGATCGGACCCGAGTTTTTGGATTATGCGATCAACCCGTTTGTTGCGGGTGTCTATGCCGGCGATCCCGCTCAACTCGGTGTGCAGAGCGCATTTCCAAAACTCCACGCCCTGGAGCGCGAGCATGGCAGCCTGATCCGTGGAGCAATCCTCAGCGCGCGACAACGCAAGAAATCCGGCGAGACCCCGAAAAATCGCGCCGCCATGCTTGGGTTCCAAAACGGACTCCAAACCTTTCCCGATGCCCTCCAGCAAGCGCTCGGAGATTCCGTTTCCACCGCCTGCGGCCTGCGGTCCGTTTCACGCACGGCATCGGGTTTTTGCGTGACGCTCGAGTCCGGCGAAATCCTCGAAGCTCCTGCTCTGCTCTCCACGGTTCCCGCCCACTCGTTTGCCAGCCTGCCGATGGAGTTCGCGCAACCGCTCGCCACGACACTCGACGCCATTATCCATCCGCCCGTGGCCATGGTTTTCATGGGATTCGACAAGCCGCCTTGCGGTATAGAGCGGGACGGCTTTGGATTTTTGGTTCCCGCAAAAGAGAAACGCCAAATCCTCGGGTGCATCTGGAGTTCCACGGTTTTCGACGGCCGCACTCCGATGGGAGGCGCAGGGCTCACGGCGTTTGTCGGAGGCAGTCGCCAGCCCGATCTGGCTCGATTGGATGACGCTAGCCTCGCCGCGCTCGTCCTCAATGAACTCCGCGCGCTCATGGGAATCACCGCCACGCCATCGCTTGTCGCTGTGCAGAAATGGGAGAAAGCCATCCCCCAATACCAGGTCGGCTACGGCAGGACGATGGATGCCATCACGCAGTTCGAAAACGAAACGCCCGGTTTTTTTGTTTCCGGAAATTTCCGGGGCGGCATCTCCGTGCCCGATTGCGTGAAGCAATCTCGTGCCATGGCCGACCGCATCTCGGACTTCCTCCAAAGCCATTCGTTGCCTAAAACTCACCTCCAATGAGCCCAACTCCATTGCTCCGCCCACGCCGCCTTCGCAAAAACCCGGCCATCCGCGCGATGGTGCGCGAGACCTCGCTCAGCCCCGAGGATTTCATTCTGCCGTTGTTCATCGTCGAAGGTGAGAACATCAAAAAGCCGATCTCCAGCATGCCCGGGCATTTCCAGTTGTCCCTCGACCAACTCGCGAAAGAGGCTGCGGAAATCCAATCCCTCGGTATTCCGGCTGTGATTTTGTTTGGCATTCCTGCCCACAAAGACGCCTGCGGGTCCGAAGCCATGAGCGCGAACAGCATCGTCTGCCGCGCCGTCCAAGCCCTCAAAAAAACCGCGCCGCATCTCTATGTCATCGGCGATGTGTGCTGTTGCGAATACACCGACCACGGCCATTGCGGTTCGCTCGTCGGGCAGGATGTGGACAACGACGCCACGCTCAGATTGCTGCAAAAGCAGTCCCTCGTTCTCGCCCAAGCCGGAGTCGATATGGTCGCTCCCTCGGGAATGATGGATGGCATGGTCGCCGCCATCCGTGCCGCGCTCGATGGCGCTGGGTTTTCGGGAATTCCGATCATGAGCTACGCCGCGAAATTCGCCTCCGGGTTTTACGGCCCCTTCCGCGAGGCGGCGGAGTCCACTCCTCAATTCGGCGACCGCTCGACCTACCAGATGGACCCCGCCAATGGCCGCGAGGCCTTGCGCGAGGCAGCGCTCGATTATGAGGAAGGCGCCGACATTTTGATGGTTAAGCCCGCCATGCCCTACCTCGATGTGCTTTCGCAAATGCGCGCCTCCTTCGACATTCCGATCGCTGCCTATCAGGTCTCCGGCGAGTTCGCGATGCTCAAAGCTGCCGCCCAACAAGGCTGGCTCGACCACGACCGCGTGATGATGGAATCCCTCCTCTCGATCAAACGCGCTGGCGCCGACCTCATTCTCACCTACTTCGCCAAGGAAGCCGCTGCAAAACTCGGGTAAATCAACCTTGGAACCAAAAAAACCCTAAAATATTAGAATAATGCGGGGTTTTAGTTTTCTTAAAATTGAATTTCCGAAATTCCGAAAAGTGGTATTCTGGAAATTATGACAGCAACAATGGAATTGGGCCCCAAGGGAGCAATCACTCTTCCGAAGAAAATGAGGGACAAATTTGATCTTCGCGACAGGAGTTTGATCTCGTTGGAGGAAACTCCGGAAGGGATTTTGATTCGGCCTGCGGTGGCTTTTCCGATTGAAATGTATTCGCAGGAGCGGATTCAAGAATTTGACCGCGAGAACAATCAGTCGATCGCGGCAATTTTCGCCCAAAAACTGTAAGGCTCCGCTTCGGTGAAGGTTTTTCTCGATGCGAACATTCTCTTTTCCGGATCACAGACCGGAAGTCCGATGCGACTGCTCTTGGAGCGTCTGCAAGTCCATGCGGTCTTGATGGCCCAT
>JBIPMC010000123.1:0-5972 GCA_044369345.1 Terrimicrobiaceae bacterium | reverse complement strand
CATGTCGGATGGCGCGGAGGTAGATCTCGGTTTTTCCCGAGCCGGTGACGCCAAAAAGCAATATAGGCCGGGAGGGTTTAGCCATTTCCTCCACAACTGCCCTCAGCGCCTCCTCCTGTTCGGAGTTCAGAGTCAATACGGCCCCCGCGACATATTGCTCCGCGTGGGGGTTGCGCGCGACAACTGCGGATTCGATCACAACGAGACCGTGCTTTTCCAGAGTCCTAAAAACTCCCTCGGTGACACCAGCCAGATTTGCGGCCTTGGCGACGGCCAGAGGTTTTCCCGCCTCGATCAAAACCCGGAGCGCCTCGGCTTGGCGCGGGGCGCGGACATCGATTTTCTCAAGATCCTTTTCCGAAATCTCACGAGCAAGCCGGGCGATGTTTTGTTTTTTCGCTGAGACTCTCCCATCACGAACCGCGACGGGCAGGACGCTGCAAACGGCGGTTTCGAGAGGGCAGCAGTAGTAGTCCGCCATCCAGTAGGCCAAATCGAGCATTGCCGGGCGGATCATTGGGCGCTCATCCAGCAAGCCGGCAATTTCCTTCACTCCGGTGAAGCCGCACTCCTCCAGCAACTCGATCACCGTTCCTGGTAGGATTCGAGTTCGCACAGGGATTCGCACACGCGAGCCGACGCCGATTTTCTCGGTCATCGTTTCAGGTACCCGGTAATCCAGCATTTTTCCAGCCGCCTGATCCGGCAGCACGCGCGCAAACATTCCGCGACTATTCCCGGCATTTCGCGCCGCCTCAAGTCCCGTCGCTGGGCTTGACTGTCTTTCCCCCGCCCCGGATAAATGCCGACCTCATGACCGCCATCGAGATCTTCGCACGCATGTCCGCTCCACAGGCTTCGGAAATTCTAAACTGGCTCCTTGAAAATGACCGCGAAGCTTATCGCAGTTGTGCTGGGATGCTGGCCACTCGCCGCAAGCTTCGCCCTGTTTTTGTCGAACGAAAACCACGCGAAGATCGGAATCTTTGGATGCGCGAGGCGCTTACGAAGTCCGCCAATGCCGATCTGGCCCTGGAAATCCTGCAAGTCTGGGTGCTGGGTAAAAACGAACGCATGGTCTGTGACTTTCTCGATGCTCTTGGGATCGAGCATGACGGCAAAGGCCTGATCGAGGAATTGCCGGCCGAGCCTGAGGCGGCCAAAGTCTCCACGGCGTTGGAATCGATCGTTTCCAAATATCCTCCAGCCGAGGTTTCGATCTACCTTCACCTTTTCGCCGGAATGGACCAATCCGGCTGGCCAAAGCTCAAGGAATTGCTCGCGACCCACCCGGCCTTCGCCGGCCAAAAGCTCGCCGCCTGATTCATGACTCCTTTTGCCGAATCGCTATGCGATGCCGTGAAGACTTTTGAGTCTCTCGGCTCCTTGGAACCTAAAATTGTCGAAGCCGCCGAGCTTGTGCTCGCCTGCCTGAAGTCTGGACGAAAATTGCTCCTTTGCGGAAATGGCGGTAGTGCGGCGGATAGTTCTCATATCGCCACAGAATTCACCTGTCGGTTTCAAAACGACCGTCGGCCCTATCCCGCGATCTCGCTGGTTGCTGATGGGGGGCTGCTCACTGCGATCGGGAATGATTATGTTTTTCAGGACATCTTCGCCCGTCAGGTTCAAGCCTACGGCAAGCCGGGCGATGTCTTGATAGCCCTCACCACGAGCGGGAAGTCGCGAAATGTTCTATCCGCTCTCGAGGAGGCTAAGCGGATTGGCGTGAAAACCATCGTTCTTCTTGGAAAAGGCGGAGGTTTCACCAAAGGAGCAGCCGACATTGAGATCCTGGTCCCAGGCACCGTCACGGCTCGCATTCAGGAAGCGCACAAATTTCTACTCCACGCGATCTGCGAGTTGGTTGAGCCCGGCCTCGAGAAGGCATGACCGAATTCCTCGCGGTGTTCGCCGCCGTGCTCGGCGCGGTGACCGGATCGTTTCTGAATGCCTGCATTCACCGGTTGCCTCGCGGGCTTAGCCTCCTCAATCCAAGGCGTTCGTTTTGTCCCTGCTGCGGAAAAACAATCCCGTGGTATGAAAACCTCCCGATCCTGAGTTGGCTTTCACTTCGCGGAAAATGCTCGGGCTGTGGCGCTCAAATCTCCATTCGATACCCGCTCGTCGAGTTGCTCACGGCTGCGTTGTTTCTGGCGTTGTGGCTGAAATTTCGATTCCCGCTCGGGATCGCATATTTCTCATTCGCCGCTCTTCTCCTCGCCGCGACTTTCATCGATCTCGAGCATTTCATCATTCCCGATGAAATCACGCTTGGCGGAACCGCACTGGGAATTCTGCTCAGCGCCGTGATCCCGGAGTTGATGGGGACATCATCGCATGGTGCTGGCTTTGCATTTTCGATTCTTGGAGCTGTGACGGGGTTTTCTGTGGTTTTTCTGATTGTGGAGTTGGGTAAGCTGGCCTTCGGAAAAATCCGCCACCGCTTTGCCGAGCCGGAAGAGTTCGAATGGAGGCGAGAGGGCGAGTCGGCGACCCTCCGCATCGGAAACGACACAATGGATTGGGGTGAGATTTTTTCACGCTCGAATGACAAACTCACGCTTGTCTTGGAGCGCGATGCGGATATCGACGGTGCTAAAGCCCAAGTGACTGTTTTGGAGTTCTTCCATAACCGTCTGATGATCCAAAGCGAGACGCGGAATCTCATGGAGATTTCGAAAATCCATGGGCGCGCGACCTCGGTTGTGATTCCTCGTGAGGCGATGGGTTTCGGCGATGTGAAATTCATGGCCTGCATCGGGGCGTTCCTCGGATGGCAGGGAGTTTTGTTCACTCTTTTCGCGGGCTCCGTTGTCGGGTCGGCGGTTGGTCTGGCGGGATTATTTTTGGCAAGGGATCGCAGCGGCGTTCGCCTGCCCTTCGGCCCGTTCCTTGCCGTGGGTGCCTTGATTTGGCTCTTTGGTGGTCAAAGGCTCTTCGACTGGTATTTTATGGCCCTCGAAGGGCTGGCCGGATCGGTTTTTTAAAGTCCCACCCGCGCCGAGTCCGTGTCATTTTCCTAAAAATATGTCCAAACCGCCGAAGCTTCCGTTTCCCGAACTCGTCCGTGCTTTTTGGAAGCCCTACCTCCGCTTGCTCTCCTACATGCTTCCTTACCGGAAGCGGTTTTTCTTCGGCATCGCCTGTGGAGTCGCGGGGGGGATGCTCAATGGCGCGATTCCGCTGGTGATCAAAAAAGCCGCCGAGCCGCTTATGGGTGCGGGGCTGAAACTTCCCGATAAATCCGCTCTTTTGAACGGCGGTATCGGCAATGACGGCCCGGGCATCGAGAGTGTGATCTGGATCAGCCTTCTCATCCCGCTCGTGATGATTGCCCGGGGCATTTTTTCCTACCTCAATGTTTACTCTCTGGCGTGGGTGAGCCTCCGGGTTCTCCGCGATATTCGCACCCAACTTTTTTTCCATCTGATGTCCCAGTCGCTGGATTTTTTCAGCCGCGAAAAGGCGGGCAAACTTATGTCCCGTGTGATGAGCGACACGCGCGTGACTCAAAACGCTCTGACTTCCGTCTCAGGCGATATCATCAAAGACCCGATCGCCGTCCTCACCGGCGTTGTAGTGCTCGTGATGATCGACTGGAAATTCAGCCTCACAACGCTCGTGCTTTTTCCAATCTGCATCATTCCGGTTGTTATTTTCGGCCGCAAGGTGCGCCAGGCCGGAAAAGCCGAGGAGCGCGAGTCAGCGCAGATGTCGGTGATTCTTCAGGAAACTTTTGCCGGGGTCCGCGTGATCAAGAGCTTCGCCCGGGAGGATTACCAGACTTCCCAATTTGCCAAGTCCAGCGACACCCAGTGCCGCAACAGCATGCGGGTGCGCCGCAGCTCGGACATCGTGCAGCCGCTTATAGAGTCAGTCTCCGCACTCGGGGTCGTGCTCGCGATGGCCTATGTCTACTACTACGGGATCAGCTTCGCGAAATTTGCCTCCCTATGCGCCGGCATTTTTCTTCTCTACAATCCGGTGAAAAACCTCAGCCGGATTCCGATGCTCATGCAAAAGTGCATGGTTTCGGCTAACAACATTTTCGATTTGATGGAAATGAAGCCGGCGATTCTCGACCTTCCTTCCGCCAAGCCGATGGAGCGCTGCGAGGGGTTGATCGAATTCGAGAATGTCAGCTTCGGCTATGGCTCCGAAAAACTCGCACTACTCAACGCTACATTCCGCATCGAACGCGGGAAAAAATACGCCCTTGTTGGTGCCAGTGGGGCTGGGAAGAGCACAATTCTTTCGCTCATCCTTCGGTTCTACGATCCTCAAACCGGCATTGTGAAAATCGACGGCCGCGATGTTCGTGGAATTACGCAGCAATCCCTGCGCCGCCACATCGGCACCGTTACGCAGGAGACCTTTCTTTTTCACGACACCATCGCGGAGAACATCCGCTATGGAAACCTTGAGGCTACACACGAGCAAATCATCGCCGCCGCGAAGCTCGCCTACGCGCATGATTTTATCCTCGCCCAGCCGCATGGCTACGAAACCATCGTCGGCGACAAAGGCTGCATGCTCTCTGGCGGTCAGCAGCAACGCCTTGCCATCGCCCGCGCGATCCTCAAGGGTGCGCCAATTCTTCTCCTCGACGAGGCCACTTCCGCCCTCGACTCAGAGTCGGAACGCATGATTCAAGATGCGATTGAGAAACTCTCGGAAGGTCGCACCGTTGTTGCCATCGCCCACCGGCTTTCCACAGTCCTCAAATCTGATTGCATCGTCGTGATGGACCACGGCCGCATCGTTGATACCGGAACCCATTCCGAGTTATTGGCAAAATCCGACCTCTACCGGAGCCTCTACGAATTGCAGTTCCACCACGGGGATATCGTGTGAACCATCTCCAGCCATGGATGATTCCGGCCCACCTCGCGCCGGGCGATACCAAAAGCCTGGAGGGTGATTGGTCTGAAATCGAACTCCATTGTGTCCAGAATGCTTCCGATCGCTTTTTTGAAATGGCGTTCGGAGCGCTATGGGAGGAATTCGGTTCCAAGGGCGAAATGGAGCAAGCCGAGGTCATTGCTGATCGATTGAAATGGCACCCGCTCGCCCCCCGCAACGGAGCCTCTCTCCGCTACGCTCTCGTTCTTTTGACCCATCGCGGGGAGTCCGTCGCGGTGCGTGACCACACGGTGATTGTTCTCGAAGGGCACGAAGGAGCAGTGGTCCACATGTCCCACAATCTCGTGGCCCCGAGTTGGCGTCGGTCTGGAATTGCAGGCTGGTCAAGGGCTCTTCCGATTTCCACCGCGCTGGCATGCCTGGCCGAATTGCAGCGTCCGTCCGACTCGCCGATCACGCTCGTTGGGGAAATGGAGGCTTTGGACAAAAACAACCCCGATACCCAAGTGCGCCTGACTGCTTATGAAAAAGCCGGGTTCAAAATGGTCGATCCCACCCGCGTGCACTACTTGCAACCGGATTTCCGCCACCCGCAGGAAATCGACAAAACCTCGGGACCGCTGCCTGTCCCACTTTGCCTGATGCTCCGTCGCGTTGGATGTGAAGACGAGACTTCGCTGTGTGGTCGCGAATTATTGCGAGTGGTCCGCTCGCTTTACCGCATGTATGGGGTTGGCTTCCGCGAGTCGGATATGAAGGTGGTTTTGGATTCGCTTGCGTCCTATCCCGCCGATTCGGACTCCATCGATCTGCTTCCTCCCACTCTCGCATGAAAATCTTCCATCATGCCGGCTTCGCGGCTCCGTTGGGCGACCACATGATGCCGATCTCGAAATTCGCGCTCGTCGCGGAGCGGATTCGAGAGGTTTTGCAAGAGATTGAGATCGCAGCGCCCCCTCCGATTTCAGTGGCCGATCTCGCAAGGGTTCACTCGGCGGAGTACATCGAGGCCATTCGAACCGGTGATCCTCGCGAGTTGGCGGAATCGCAGAAATTTCCATGGTCGCCCGAGCTTTTTCCGAGTGTTTGTCTGACCAATGGGGGAG